>JACDGH010000001.1:0-12290 GCA_013815395.1 Parachlamydiaceae bacterium | reverse complement strand
TGTGGGAACAGGCTTTGCTATCTATGTATTGTATAAGGATGCCCATAAAATCGAAAAAGCTCAAGCAGATTTAAATTTGGAAAAAGCAAAACAAAGAAATGAACAAACTCCTACTTCTGAAAAGCAAGAAATTTTAAATCCGGATAATCTTGATTCTGATGCTATAGAGCGTCAAAATCTACTTCAAGTTTTTTATGGAGCGCCGCGTTTTGAAAATCCAGGAGTAAATCCTGATGAATTTAGTTTGAGCGCCACTCCTTCTTTTAATCCTGATGGAGATTATGATTATAGCGAAAGTGAACTTACTGAAGAGGCTCGTGATCTAGCAAAATCGATTGGCGAAGCCGCTGATGAAATCCCCCCGGAAAGCGTTCTTTTTGAAGTAAAAACTGTGTTATTAAATTATGCGAATGCGATGGAGAATGAGGAGGACCCTTCGACTATTAAAAATGACTTTCAGCCGATATTAATTAAATTAGAATCTCTTACGGACAATGATATGGGACAATTCAGTGTATATAAGCAAGACGCTATCACTATTTTAAAAAAAATAATTGTTGAACAATAAATTTGGTTATCGGGAAGAATTGGGGCCACTCCCATTACAATTCTCATGGTGGTATTAAATTATGCAAGCACCAGGTCTAGGTGGTTAAATGGAATTTCCAACACACGGATATAAAGTATATTTATAAATGTAGCTGGGACCTGTAATATGCGATAAATCCCAAAATTGGCTGTTAATTTGCCTTTCTTTAAACTTTACATTAATTTATTCTATTAGTCCTTTTAATTCTCAGCGATCATAAGCCCTAACTTATAAAATTTATTTTTTTTGGTTTACCAATAAAAATAGTAGCGGGAAGACTCAGGGGCTTTTGAGCAGCTATCCAAGCAGAAATTCGATGATTTCCTTCATAAAGTTTGTATCTTTTGCCATCTTTATTGAAATTGTCCTTCCATAAGATAATGCCATCCAACTCATTAACTGGAAATTCATCTTTACTTGGATATAGCACTTCTACATTCTTTAAAACCCAATCTAACTTCAAATCCGCAGTTTCAACTTTTTTCCATCTTCCCTCTTCTCTAGGGGCTTGCCAAAGAGCCCACTTCCCTCTTACATTATGAAAAGTTGATTGAATCAATTCGATATTAGGAAGTTTATTTTTTGGATGAAGTTCATCTCGATCAGGAAATTTTGGCTGAATGAATTTTGAAAATTGACATTCAGGCGCCCATTCACTATGTAGCCAGGATTGTTTAATTTCTAAAGTGGAATTTAATTTTTTCACTGTGGAATTTGCAGGATACTTAGTAGTTAAGCAAGTTGTCTGCACGCTTTGTACATAGTCTATACTCGTCTTTATAGCAAACAAAGCTAAGAATGGGGCCCCATTTAGACTATAAGAAAAGTTACCTTTATATGCATCAAAAGCCGCTTTGGCAGTTGAAATGATCGCAAAGACCCCAATTGAGTAGTTTACATTTTGCAAAGTGTGCTGAGATACATTAACGGCCTTTTCATATACAGCTTGAGGCCAGGCCGGTAATTGATTAGTTGTAATAGCCTTAGGAAGAGCAAGACCCATATAAATCCTTGTTAATTTAAATTAATTCAATAAAAAAAACATTACTCAAGGCCATTCTCCATGAGAAGTATGGCTGCTTGATTGCTCATGATTTGGTCTAAGAATTTATATTGAAATTCGGCGACTTCGCGAATGTACACGGGCTTGGAACGTTCAATAGCTGTGTAATGCACTCCAATATATTCAATACCATGTTTGGTTAAATGCTCTAATTCCTCTACATTTGTTTTCTTGTCATCTATAAAAATAACTTTTTTAGGTGTCTTCTTGATGATTGAAAGAAAGGGCTCAAAAATATCGATTTTTTTGTTGTAGTCACCTACAAATAAAATTCCCTGGAAGTATAGTGTGGGGGTTTTAGAGGCCAGTGTAAAAGTATCTTTAGATGGAGCCGTTTTTGAGAAGTCAAAACCTAAAGAATCCACTTGCCGTATAGTAGCTTCTGCAACGGTGGGTTGGCGATGGGTCAAACCCATAATGGTGACACCCTGGCTTTGAAGTGTCAATAACAAAGGCACAAAGTTTTCATCCAAAGGCTTCACTTTGCAAACTTTTTGAGTTTTTATCCAAGCAGGATAAGCATCTGCTATTGCCTCTTCCCGGCTCATTCCCTTTTGCATTCTTTGATGCAATTCGTCATAAAACCAACCTGCATGACCCAAAGCTTGCGCTCCTTCAAACATACAGTTGTCCAGATCAACTAATAACCAAGTGTCTTCATCCACAAGTGGCAAAACATCCTGAATACAACTCGTCTCCACAGTTTTTGCCTCTATTTCAAATACTACTAAACAAAAAAATGCCATAATCCAAAGCATAACAAAACCTTTTTCTGATTTTTTAATAAGAAATGTACCACCAAGAATTAATGAATTCCAGTAAATATGATCTGAATACATAAAAAAGGTGAACTTACAAATTCAAGCTAATAAAACTACTATTTTTGTTGCTCCTTCTTTAAAATATATTTTATTTTATTTACAAATTTAGTTCTCAGCGTCTCCGCTTTTCTCTCCGCCTCTGCGTTTCCCCTTAGCCTCTAAAACGTATAGAAGCGGGACGAAATGGACAGGCCGTATAGAGTCATTACGAAATGTTCATCGTCTAATCTAATCCGTTAATATTACCCATCAAGTCCATTTTCTGTGTAAACCTTTTAATTTCACCTCCACCCCCAATTCTTCCCAAGAATCTTAAATCATATATATATATTAAAGTTTTTTTATAATTCTAATTTAATTAAATTTTTAGGATTCCATTCTATTCTAACATGTGTTATAATTTAAAAACTATTATTGCTAAGCATAATTAGTTAAAAATTAAACTATTCTATACTAAACAGTTATTTTAAAAAGGCTCTGCTATGGATCCATTGTCAGCTCTTCTTATTCCTGATTCATTTACTTCCTCAATGACTCCAACACATAAACATAAAAAACCATCTCCTCTCGAAGAAAAAACTTCAAGTATCTTTTACGATGCAGTAGCTAGACCGACGCGAACATTTCGACATAGCAGAGTGACGGACCAACCCTTCAAAAAAAAATCCCGAAAAATTTTACCTTTTGGAAGTAACCTTACACCTAGTGTGCAGCTTGATCTTTTGGCAAAAGAGAAAAACCTTTTAAATCCAGAACTTGCCAAGCAACATGCTTTTTTGCGAATCCAAATTTTTTATCTCGAAGCTATTGCCTTACAAGGCCTGGGAACAAGAAGTGATGGTACACTTGAAAAAGATCTTCATGTCACAGCCTCCCATGCAAGAAAACAAGGTGGAAAAGGATCCAAAGGCACTCACGCAGCTCATGCTAATACTATCGGAGGCCTTGCTGATAATAAACGTGAGCTCGTTCTTTCAGAAATTGTTAACGAAAATAAATTGACACCTCGTAAAAGAAAAATTCTTAATGAAGTGGCAAGAGGAGCAAAAGAGGAAGATTTTGAACTTTTAATTTCACCGAACAAAGACATAGTTATAAAAACGTTTAATCGTATATGGCGCAAAAATAGTAGTGAAGAATCGCTTTTTGAAGGCTCAAGATTCAATGACACTGCAAATTCCACAAATGAACTTCCTGGCGCTTTAAATATGCAATGTGACTGCCTTTTAGAGCAAGCAATACGCCCTCAAGCTGAAGAACTAATCAAAAGTGTTATGTTTAATCAAATGACTGCTGAAGAGGCCACAATTATTTATCTAAATAAGATTAAAGAGCACTTTGAAAATATCTTACCTAAAATCGCTGATTGCATTGATGAAATGAAAAACTATAAGACTGATTTGATTAATTTCTTTCAAACTGAGGCTATTAATGATTTGAAACTCTCAATATTGGATGACTTCGGATTAACATTAAAAAAAATAATGAAATTTGAATTAACAATAATTCCAACTCAATCTTGGCAAAAAGGGACACGAGAACGCTCACTCAAAAACAACTTTGATTTTCTCAAATTTATGCAAGAGCAACTCGTTACAGGCATTATCATTAAAGATGACCTATCAGATTCTATGAAAAAAAAGCTATTACCCGCTCTGCAAGAAATATCAAAAAAAATTGAGATATTAGATAACCTGGATAAATACTGCTTCTTGGAGCTTTGCGGTACAGATCTACCAAACTTTGCAATGCTAGCCGGCACCTATGACAAAGAAAATCATAAACATGTAATGTTCTCGCCAAATCGCCGGGAATCTCTTCAGATGTCCCTGATTCACACTAAAACTCCAACCAAAAAAAACATAAAAAAACCGGAATTTAGATTTTAGTCCCAATTGAGGGTTTTTAAACAAGTCCTAATTGTGCTATGATGTTGTGTGTGAAAATTAAGATATTTAGACATTAGACTGACACATATTTATAGGAATATTTTATGTTAGATATAAAACTTATTCGTAAAGACCGTTTTAGCATCGAAAAAAAGCTCAAAACAAAAGATTCTTCTATTGATTTATCCCAAATTGTTGAGTTGGATGAACGCATACGAGAAGCTAAAACAACTGGGGAACAGCGTAAAGCCCAACGCAATGAATTTTCTCAAAAGATTGGCGAACTCAAACGCAAAGGGGAAGATGCGAGTGCCTTGATGGCGGAAGTGGCAAAGCATGCTGAAGAGATTCATTCTACAGATCAAAACGTAAACAAAATGGAAGAACTATTTACTTTAGAACTTTCAAAACTTCCAAATATCCCTATGGATGATATTAAAATTGCGGAATCCCCTCTTGATAACGTAATGATTAAATCCTATGGTGAAAAAAGAACATTTGATTTCGCCTTTAAAAATCATCTGGAATTGAATGAAAAACTCAATTTATTCGACTTCAAACGAGGGGCTAAAATTGCAGGTACAGGTTGGCCTGTTTATCGAGGATTTGGAGCTCGTCTCGAGTGGGCTTTGATCAACTACATGATCGGTGTCCACATTAAAAATGGCTTTGAACAATGGATGCCGCCTGCTGTTGTGCGCCGTGAGGTGATGTTTGGATCAGGGCAGCTTCCAAAATTCGACAATCAACAATTCAAAATCAAAGATGATGATTTCCACCTATATCTTATCCCCACGGCCGAAGTTCCTCTCAATGGTTTACATGCCGATGAAGTGATTGCAGATGAAGATATGCCTTTAAAATATATTGCATACACTCCTTGCTTCCGACGTGAGGCCGGTGCCGCTGGCTCTCAAGAAAGGGGCCTCATTCGCATGCACCAATTTAATAAAGTAGAAATGTTTTGCTTTACCAAGCCCGAAGAAAGCATGCCCATGTTTGATAAAATGATGCTAAGCGCTGAAGAAATTTTAGAAGGTCTCGGGATGCATTACCGCAACATGCTTTTGGTTACGGGTGACATGTCGTTTGCTGCTGCTCGTACAGTTGATATTGAGGTGTGGTTACCTGGACAAAATCGGTATTATGAAGTTTCTTCTGTATCGAATTGCACAGATTACCAATCCCGCCGCTCCAATATCCGCTTTAATTACAGTGAGGGCCGGCTTGAATTTGTGCATACCCTCTATGGCTCTGGCTTAGCAACTTCCCGCTTAATGGTTGCCCTTTTAGAAAACAACCAAAATAGCGATGGCTCTATTAATATCCCGGCCGTCCTTCGGCCTTATTTGGGTGGGATTGACAAACTCGTTCCTAAAGCTTAAGCTGAGGAAGAAAAGGCTTAAAGGTTTTAATGAACTAAAGGGAATTTAAAAGATCGATTGAAAAACATTTTGCTATTCGCGATTATCTCTTTATGTCCTTAATCCTTTAAGTCCCTTCATCTTTTTTGCAAAACGCTTTTGATTACAACCGAAGATAGTCCCATGGCTGAAATATTTTCCTTCTCAGAATTTTTTAATAAGGCCGGAGTTATTTTCGACGTTCGTAGTCCAGCTGAATTCTCACATGCCTCTATTCCCGGAGCTGTTAATCTTCCTCTTTTTAGCAATCAAGAACGCGCTATCATCGGCACATTATATAAACAAAAAGGTAAAGAACCGGCCATTCAATTAGGATTGGAATTAGTCGGACCTAAAATAGCTAGTTTCGTATCTCAAGCAAAAAATCTGAATCAATTAGGTATAGCCAAAATTCATTGTTGGCGTGGCGGCATGCGCAGTGAGGCCATGACTTGGCTGCTGAATTTTGCAGGTATAAAGTCGATACAACTTAATGGTGGATATAAAGCTTTTCGCAAATGGACATTAAAACAATTCTCCCAGCCTTATAAATTCATTGTTTTAGGGGGAATGACTGGGTGTGGAAAAACTTCTATTCTTCAAGCTCTAAAAGAATCCGGTGCACAAACCATTGACCTTGAATTTCTGGCTAAACACCGGGGAAGTACCTATGGACATCTTGGATTCAATCCTCAGCCCTCCAATGAACAATTCGAAAATGATCTAGCTTTTCAATTATATCAATTGGATGTTCAGCAACCTATTTGGATAGAAGATGAAAGTCACTGTATCGGTGCATGTCACATTCCAAATTCAATTTTCGCCCAAATCGTTCAGGCCCCATTAATTCTCATAGAGACTTCACTGGAAGAACGCATCGATAGATTACTCAATGAATATGGACTCACTAATAAAGAAGATCTTATTCTTGCTTCGACCCGGATTTCAAAACGCCTTGGAAGCCAACGAACAAGAGAACTTATTGAAGCCATTCAAAAAAATCATCTTCGCGACGCCATTGCCCTTGTGCTGCAATATTACGACAAAACATATGCCCATGCCATTACTCGGCGTGCACAATCAATTTTTACAATTCAAAACACTTGTCTATCACCTACAGAATGGTCACATCAACTACTCGAAAGCATCAATTCAAAGGAGTTTTTATGAGCAAAAAAGCAAAAATTACTGACCTTCTTAATTTTCTAGACAATTCTCCCACTGCATGGCATGCCGTAGCAAACTGCACATCATCTCTATTAGAACATGGCTTTAAGGAACTAAAAGAACAAGATGCATGGCATATTGAACCAAGTGGAAAGTATTTCGTAACTCGCAATGGTTCTTCTTTATGTGCTTTTATTGTCCCAAATAAACAGCCTTCAGCCGCGCACGTAATCGCCTCCCATACCGACAGTCCTTCCTTTAAATTAAAACCTAATTGCGAATTTAAAAAAGAAAACATGGTTATGCTGGCCTGCGAAGTCTATGGCTCTCCCCTTCTTTCCTCATGGCTTAATCGCGATTTGGGAATTGCCGGCAGGGTGATTTATTTAGACAGTAAAAATATGATATGTGAAGAGCTTATACGCCTTGAAGAGACGCCAGTCATCATCCCCCAGCTTGCCATCCATCTCGATCGCAATGTCAACGAAAACGGCCTTGTATTAAACAAACAAGAACACCTTGCTGCTCTGGTTTCGGTGGGGAATAACTCAAAATTGCAAGGCACTTTTCTGGAGCGGAGCCTTAAAAAGCACATCTCTAAAAACCTTTTAAGCTATGACCTCTTTCTCTATCCTCTCGAAAAGGCGCGTCTAGTTGGAGAAGATCACAACTTAATTTCCTCATACCGCATTGACAATCTTGAAAGCGTTTACGCTTCACTAGAAGCTTTACTCCAAACTAAACATTCCAACGATAATCTTCTTAAGTTCATGGTTTCATGGGATCACGAGGAAGTAGGATCCAATTCATCTCAAGGAGCGGGATCCCCCTTCTTACCTCATATTATGGAACGCATTGCTATATCTTTGAAAATGTCACGTGAAGATTATTTCCGCTTAATTAGCCATTCGCTTTGCACTTCTGTCGACCAAGCTCACGCTTTGCACCCAAATTATCCCGAAAAACACGATCCTCGCCACCAACCCTTATTAAATCAAGGCATTGTCATTAAAACGAATGCACAACAACGTTATGCTTCTGACGCACGCTCCTTTGCAACTATTGCAGCACTTTGTATCAAACATAAAATCCCCTTTCAAAAATTTGTTTCACGCAACGATATCCCTTGCGGATCGACAGTAGGTCCTATCACCGCTAATGTCACAGGTATGCCTACTATCGATATTGGCTGTGCCCAACTTTCCATGCACTCTAGCCGAGAACTTATGGGGGTGAATGATCACCTCACGATGATTCATTTTCTCTCTGAATTTATTAATACTTGAGTTTAAATAAAGCTTTGACATATATGAACCAATAGGGAGTGTTTAATAATAACATAACTGATCGAGCTGCGCCGTAGTCGGTGTACTCCTATCGCTTAATTTATTGCTATCCGCTTCATGTATATTTATTTTAGGTATTAATCAATAAGCTCAAAAAAATTTGGAGGTCACTATGTCTCAAGAATGTCACCAGGGCTCTTGCTCAGATAAACATCATTCACATTCACATTCACATTCACATTCAGATGGTTGCTGTAGCTGTTCTGAAGATTGTGAATGCAATTGTAATTGCCATCAAAAATCTCATAAGTATTCCGATGAATTGTTAGCCTTAGCAGATGAAGCTTGGATGGAACTTTTAAAAGATAAGATTAAAGAAGAAATCAAAAAGAATTCTTCCGAACACATCGAAAAACTAGCAAGTTTGGTTTCAAAGGCAAATCATGATCGTTGGAATAGCAAAATTGATCAGAAGAAAAATTGTCATCAATTTGAAGATGATTTGAATAATTTAATGTGCTGCAAACATAAAGAGATTGGAAAGTGATTGTAAAATAAATATATTACAATCCCTACATAAGTTCTCCTGGTTTATCGATCGCATAAGAGGTCTGAATGTTTCTACATAGCCTCTTTTGCGCTCGATACCCTTAAACACACCTCCAACACTATTATCAAGATCGTACAATGAAACTCAGAACTTTTTTAGGATTACTATTATTTATTTGCACTAATGTCTTTACTGAGGAGCAGCAACTCATTAGCCATGCTGCAATCGGGCCTGAAATTTATTGTGTTGCACGCACAAAAGTCGGGGGAACGAAGCAAACTGGAGTATTATGTGGAGGACGTCTCACTTTTGAGCGTCTCAAACGGTACGGCTGGTATTTAGGAGCTGATGCATTATACGCTAGTGGCACTCTTAATGGCCATTCGAGTGGAGAAAATAAAATTCGATCAACTCTATCCGACACTAATTTCGAAGGCAGAATTGGTTACACCTTGCAACACAAAAGCAATTGCGGATTCTCATTCACTCCCTTTTTTGGCATTGGATATTTTCGCGAAACAAATAATTTCTCACGCCCCAAAGATATTCCTGTCCATTTTTGTAATACTTTCTCTTACATTCCTTTCGGATTTCTTTCGCATGCCTACCTGAGCTCTCACTTTGGCATAGGAATAAATTTTAAAGTGCGCTATTTATTGCAACATAAAGATAAAGTCACACGCGACCCTGAATTCAAATCATTACATCTTCACTACCAAGAGAATTTACAATATCGCATAGAGCTCCCTCTAACATATGATCAATGCATCTACAATCGATTATGGCGCTTTAACTTAGTGCCTTTTTACGAGTACCGTAATTATGGTCCCTTAGCTAACTATCCTTTCGATTTTATAGAAACAAAATTTCAAATTTATGGAGCCTATTTACAACTTGTATTCCTTTTTTAATTCGCGTAGTAGAAAATAACACACAAAACACAAATTAAACTTTATTGGGAGACAATTTTATGAAAAATTTTATTGGTATAATTTTAGCCCTAACTAGCGTGAGCAATATTCATTCTGACGAAGCTGATCGTGAAATCACTTTATCTTCAAACTCAAAAGACACTTTCATTGATGTCATCGAATGTTTAAGTGATAGCTCTTCAAACCTTTTTCTTATAGAGGCTAACTCTAATCCAAAACTCATTACTTTAGAAATTGCTGTCAATGAAAATAAAATTTTAGTTAAATCTTCACGGCAACAATCTACCAATCGCAATTATAATATTCCCGTAACCCAAAGTGAAAAAGATGATTTAGCTTATATTACAACAACTCTAGCAAGAAATTCACTCCCAAGTCTAGCAACCTCAAAATCATCACTAAAAAAAGCCGGTGACCGGATAGATCATTTGCACCCCCTTCGCTTTCTTATGATCATTTTCACCGATGAAGAATTAAAAGCCAATATTAGTGCTCTTCGCAGCCGAGGTTGGGTCTGGGATAAATTTTATAGTGGCTTGGAAGGTAGTCTTAAAGAAGAATCTCGAAAAAATAATATGAATAATGAATTTATTGTGGACTTTGCCAACTGTGTCGGAATCAATGTAACGCTCATTCAAGGGGCCATTCAAGAAAAACGCTGGAAAGAATTCGTTAATACCTTGATCGACACCGTTCCGCGATCGGGGAATCCGACCCGCTATGACATGTAAATCTTTACTAAATATAACATGTAATTCTTTACAAAAATTTACTAAAAGATGCACAGTCAACTGACCTATTAGTGAAACACACAACATGGAACGCGATATGTCTGCTTTTTTGAAACGACTGAATTATTCCTTTGGAAATGAAGATTGGCATACTGAAAACAAGGCACTGCAAATTAAACCTAGTGATCGAGTACTGTGCATCACCGCTAGCGGTGATCGTCCTTTAAATTTATTAATAAACGATTGCAAGGAAATGGTTTCGGTTGACATGAATCATCACCAAAATCAGCTTCTTAAGCTTAAAGCTGCTGCAATGTATCAGCTCGATTTTAAAGATTATCTAGGATTTCTAGAAAATAAAAATCATCCACAGCTAAAAAAAACTCTAAAAAGTCTTTCTCATTTATTTTCGCAAGATACGATACATTACTGGAATGATCATCAAAAAGATCTTAATAAAGGAATATTGTATCAAGGGTCTGTTGAAAAGTGGACCAAATCGATCTCATTCCTCACTAAAACATTTCGAAAAGAAAAGCAAATGCGCTTATTTGCATTTGATGACATCGAAAAACAAAAACAATTTGTGCAAAATGAATGGGATAGTCCTCGATGGAAAAAAACATTCAGTATTGTTTTAAATCCTTATATCACTCGCTATTTATTTAAGGATCCTGGGCTCCATGAGTTTTTAGATGGTTCCCTGCATGTCGGTGATTACATCTATAATCGCATGAATAAAAGTTTAGAAAAATCTCTAGCTAGGGAAAACCTATTAATCTCTTTGATTTTTCTTGGTAAGGTATTGCCCGAAGGCTATCCTCCCTATTTGACCGAACAGGGAACTAATCATATTCGAAAAAGATTAAATAAGCTGCAAATAGTCACAGGAAATGTCATCGAATACTTAGAATCTGTTCCTAGTTCTTCTATTGATGCATTCTCCATGTCAGATATTGCTTCTTATATGGATACAAAAAGTTTTGAGCGCTTGACCCATGCCATCTCCCGGGCGGCAACTCCAAATGCTCGCTTTTGCATTAGACAATTTTTATCTAATCACAAAATTCCATCATCCTTAGATCCTATCTTTAAAAGAAATTATGCCTTGGAGAAAGAACTTGAGCATGAAGATCGCTGCTTTGTCTATCGCTTCATGACAGGCTCTATCCAAAAATAAAAAGATTTTCATCAAGCCAGGGGGCCAGACAACTGCCCAAAGGCTGGTTAACCTTCTCGATTTTTAACAAAATTACTCTGTAAAATATGTTCTATCTGCAAGTAGGGCGAGACTCCTGACTACCCTGTTTAGGCCGCCCACAGTATAGCCAGGGCGTCTCGCTCAATGCCGTCAAGTTATAGTAAAGACTTATACAAATCCCTTTTATAAAAAAGAGATTTGTATTTTTTTTATAAAAATGGAATATGTAATTTTCAAAAAGAAAAAAACACGGTATCTTGTCGTAAAAATTCCTAGCAAGAATAATCAACGAACAGGATACCATGAAAGCTTGTGATCTAGTCAAATCACTAAGAAAAACTCTTCATTCTGAGCCTTTCAAAATAGGCATAAAAAATACAATTCAGCTTTTTCACGAAAACCTGAACTGAGTTTTGCAACTTTTTACTTTCATATTAAAAGGCATCAAAATTCATTGGAAACAGAGATGTTTGATTTTGTGGATACAATTTCTTTACCCCAAGATATTAGTAAACAAGCTTTTTCAGATGCTCGTAAAAAGCTTCACCCTCAGCATTTATTGAATTGAATGATCAATTAGTTTATGAGTATTATAAAAAAAATAAAAAATTAATTAAATGGGAAGGATATTTTGTAAAACGGTAAGTAGTTTTAAGAC
>JACDGH010000121.1 GCA_013815395.1 Parachlamydiaceae bacterium | reverse complement strand
TTCTTAGATTATCCGCATAAGGTCCGGCTTCTTTTAATTTATAGAGTGCCAAATTACAGTAATTTCTTATCAACGGAGCCCCAGCTTTCTGCTGCTGTTTTTTTAACAAAGCTATAACTTCTGGGGTAGGATGATTTTCCAGTACTTCAACGAGTGTAGGTATAAGATCGTTCTGCTGATTTTCGAAAATTGCATTAGCAAGCATGATGAAATATTTTTCAGGTAATTCTATGGATTGAACGACTATAGCCTCTCTTGTGTGCAGCGACATTTCGAGTACGGCTTGATTGTCTTTGAAGTTTTGCTGAGAAGATGGCACAATTTTCCACGTCGACAAGCTTTTCCCGGGGGAACTCATTTTCAGAATAGATAAATCTCGTGCATCTTTCATTAATATTTCAGCAAGCAGTGGTAAGCAGCGCGGATCGCCCAGTTCTAACAAGGAGAGGGCCGCATTTGCCATGACTTGGGGGGAACTGTTTTTGAGCAAACTAGCTAAGAGCTCCTCGCTTCCAGGCATATCTGCCAACAAGGTAATAGCAAATAAGTCTTTATTCTTGGCCAAGGCTTCAATTTCTTTTCGCACTTCCTTTCTTCCAAGAATATAAAGCGCTTGAAATGCAGCTAGCTTAACAGTGGCATTTGAGCTTTTTGAAAGCTGTAGCAATCTTGGGGCAGACATTTCATCTCGCAAAATTCCGAGAGCTGCGGCACAAGCTTCTAATTGGGCAGGTTCATGATGCGTTGCTAGCCTTCTAATCACAGGGAGGAGGTCATCGCGTTCATTTTTTGCAGCTCCTAAAATGGATTCAACCCTTATTTCTTCATTAGAGTGCGCAAGCATTTTTCGGAGCATTTTTATTGATTGGTCATCACCATTTTCAGCATAAATTTGAGGAAAAACCGACCACATTTCAGGACTAACTTTTGCCATTAAAGCTTCAGTTTGAGACGTTGCTTTAGGATCTTTTCTGCGAGCCATGTTAAATACAGCTTCTAAGCGCACGATCAAGTAATTTGATGCCATAGCTTTGTGAATGACTTCGTCGGCCCGATCATTTTGATATTTTGAAAGAAAGTTTAAAGCAATTAATTGCAATTCAGCTTGATCGCTAGCCAAACCTTCTTCAAGAATATATAAGGCTTTTTCATTGATTGAAATTCCCGTGCCAAACATGGTCAAAAGTAGAGTTTCTGGATCTCGGGAACGAAAGCCTTGGTCTAAGAGAATTAAACCAATCCTCTCTATTAATTCGAAATCATGCCCACCATTTTGTTTTGTATATTCTTGATAGGCTGTTAAAGCTTTTGCGGTGTCTCCTGTATGCATCAGGAAGAGAATGTGATTAGGGATTGAAGTTGTTGTGCTTGATGGCGCTGAGGATAGGGGAATGGGGCACGTATTTTCTAGAGATGGGCAAGTTTGAATATCAAGCAGGGAATTTTCAGCAAAGCCGCAGGTACAAGTTACAAGAGAGGTGTGTAAAATCAAATGAATCCATCGCTTCATTTTCTATCCAATTATCAAAGCTTATAAGAACGAATAAAGTAAAGGTGCGTCTGCACCTCAATTGCCAGCTATTCTATCAATCTGCACTCCTTTTGTGATACTTTTTTCTACCATTAGCTTAACAAATCGTATTTTTGCAGTGTTTTATTAATATGAATGATTTCTACAGTGGCGAAAAGCCTGATTACCATCATGCTACGAAAAGTTGAGGCAAGGCATAGACTTTTAGAGAGCTTATTTCATATCCTGGGCAATATTTTTTTAAAATCAATTGAATGGAAGTTTTAATTTTTTGTAGTTCACTAATTTGAATGGCATCTTGAATCAAGTAATAACCAAAATAATCTTTATCTTTAAAATGGATTTCTTGAATTTTTGATTCTCTAGCTTCTATTGGAACCACAGATAATTGTTTCCATTCTTTACTTTTGCTTAAGTGCATGCGCAATTCGGACGTTATGTGACACCCAACAAATATTTTGGTTGTTATTTTACTTGAAATTTCCATGATAGTGATAAGTCTAACCCTATAATTTGTTTCTTCTTCCAAAAAGGGTATCGTTCCAAAGTTTGTGAAAAATTTCACTCTCGTCTGCAGTTTTGGCTGTATAATATTTTTTGAGAACTTCTGCCATTTTTTTGAAACATGGCTGACAAAAATAGGTGTCTGTCCCAATTTTTAACTGAGATATTTCTTCAGTTGTGAATCTTTTCGTATTACACGAAACGCAATTTTCATATACTAAATGTACCCGTGCACGTTGGCTGGAATCAATCCACGTACCAATAGGTTTAGAAGGGTTTTCAGAATTAGCAAATTTGAAAAAAGGAGAAATTTCCCTGGAAATAGCGCATTCAATATTCATAAGCCCGTCCAATAAAAATAGTTAAAAATTTAAAGCATTGGAAATAGCTTTTTTCTTGTATATTTGTCAATCTTCATTTTAGCCATACAGCCTGTAAATAATGTAGCCAGCTTGGTCTCAGATTGGTTAATCTATCTAACAGGGACTCTCTAAGCGTTTTCTAATTTCGGGGCTCGTTGACTTGTGGAAAGCAGGGCTACCTTGTTTGGGCGGCCTTGCCAAGGTAGCCCTGCTTTCCACAAGTCAACGAAGAAAATAATTAATATAATATTATTTTTTAGTTTTTTTACATTAAACAAATTTACTAAACAAATTTAATAGTAGTATTTAAATCAGAAAAGATGTAAAATATTATATATATAATATAACAATTAATATTAATTAAATGAGAGCTTACATGAATCTTATAGGATTTGATCGCTTAGGCGTAAAAGATCTACAACAAAACTCTGTAAATCAATCTATTTTTTCGACCACTACTTCCTCCAATAGTTCCGCCCTTTCACTCAACCAATCTATCTCTAAAGAATTGCAAAATAGTCGACCCCATCTTAATAAGAAAATTAACCAAGTCGGTTTTATTAGATTGACTAGCAATTACAAACAGAAATTACAAGAAGAGCCAAAGAAAGCTTTTGGAAGTTGGTTTACCGGTAAAATTGTCGGTGGATTGACTTTGCTTGGATCAGGTTTGCTACCAAAAACTAAAAATAGTAAAGAAAAATTAGAACAATTATCAGGTGGTCCTGAATTTGGCCAAATTTTATCAACAGTTGCCAAGCATCCCCAAGTCCTCATTGGAATAAAAAATGCATTAGGTGGGTTTAGCGGCGACGCCTTAACTAGCGCTGGTTCGCTTCCTTCCTTCATTGAAACTCTGCTTTTTCAATGCATTGTTAACATTTCTCAACAAATGAAGAATAATTCCCGCGATTCATTTCTTCAGATTACTCCTGTAAGTATCTTTTCATTTTTATTTACAAAGATTTGTAACGATCTAAATGGGATCAACGATGAATTAAACAATAAAAGAGAAGTCATTCAATCATTGAGAGATGAGTTGCTAACAATGTTATTCCCCAATGGAATTAATGACATTCCACTTAATCCCATTTCACGAATGGTGTATGGATTGAGGCCTTTTATTTGGAAGAAGATTGAAGGCAAAATAGAAGGGCTACTTAATGATTTGAACGATTTAAGAAAAATAAAACAACTCTCATCGAATGATCATTCAGGGTCGATTAAAATAGATTCGCAAAGATTAGCCCATGCTTGTGTTCATATTGGCAAATCGTACTTGATCAATGAAAATGAATTTATAGTAAGAAAAATTTCAAATGATTCACCGTTTGCTTTAGAAATGGATGGAAACGAGCAAGCCAATTTTATTAATTACTTCTCGGCCCAAATTCAGGATTTTGGAAAATCCGAAAACGAGGCTATTACCAAAGCTTGGGGGTTGCTTGGATGTACCTTAGAATCATTCACGTCACTTATCATCGCTAATTTAGTCAAAGATAAAAAACCTGATGAAAAAACAAGCGTTCTACTCGTCTCAAGGTTATTAACAAAACTCAGCGATTTTGTTAATAATCATAAAAACGAAATAAATCAAAAAGTTACAGAACTAAAAAAACGAAAAAAAAGTCCTGCTCAAATTAAAAATGACCGCTCATATATCAGCAAATTTGAGCCCTTAGCTAAAAGTTATAGGGAAATGGCGGGAATTACTGATCTTCCCGAACTGCTAGAAGGGGGGGTTAACGCCCTTTTTACCAGAGAAATCCCCAAGGTATTTGCTCAAAATTATGAAAAAGTCATTCTGCCTTTGGTTGAATTATTTGATGTGATTAATGAGAATCCTAATCCTTCATTAATAAATAGTTCTCAAGACAGCACAGCCTTGCCCATGCTATGTAGTCTGATTGGCAAGCGGGTTGCAAATGAAGCCCCTTTCTGGATTGAAGGACAGGGTAAAAGCATTAGCGATAGTATTGCATTAAATATACCTGAAGCATCTGACGAAATTAAACAATGGTTAAGCGAATGGTTTAGTGGCAAACTTAATGAGTTAGCCCATCGAAAAAATGAAAAACTCTGGAACTTCGTTGAAAGCACCGTTCCTAAAGTCATAGAACATATTTTGAATAGTCTCTCCGAAGAAAATGACAATCATGATAAGGTGATATTTAATTCTATTAATAAAATTCTAGGTAGGATTAATAGTTTTGCAAAGGACAATAGAGAGGCTCTTAATCGTACAAAAAACAACCGAACTGAAATTACCGCTATTTTTGCACCATTTTGCAAAAGTTTTATGAACGAATTCGGTATAGGAAATGGACAAAAGCTGCCTGTTCCTCAACTACTGAATATAACTTTTGAAGAACAGCTGATAAAGATTGCCCCCACATTATGTGCTCAATATTACCTCGATTATTTTGCGATGTCCGCACGTGTCGCTACGAAGGATCAACTTAAGCAGGATAAATCTAATGAAGGTTTGGCAAAATTAACTCAAGTGGCTTCGCAGCTTGTTTCGAAATGGACGCCGATATTATTAGATGAAAATAGTGAGAATGTCGCAGAAAGTATTGTCGAAGCTTTACTCCCAGCTAATCTCACCATTTCTCCTGCTGAAAATAAAAAAAAACTCATAGTTAAAAAGTGGTTAACAGAAGAATTTGCCTTGGTTGGTCCAAATTTAAACAAAGAACATCCCGAAATCTGGCAGCTTTTAGGTCAAGGTGTAGAGAGTGTATTGAGTCATATCTTCTTCAATTTATCCAAGGAAAATACCACTAATAGTGAAGCTAGCTTTTATGTCATTACTCGCGTTTTAGATGCTCTTCAATCCTTTATCGCCGAAAATCGAAATGTAATTGCAGAAAAAAGTAAAAAGTTTAGTGAAGGTGATAAGGATCCATTTACCCGCAAAGAGATCATTAAATTATTCGTACCACTGGCTGAAAATATCCAAAAAATGTTGGGCTTATCTGAGTTTTCAGGTGTGTTCAAAAATATATTTGAAATCATGTTTACTAAATATGCGCCTGAGCTTTTTGCAAAGTCTTACTCTCAAACGCTACTTCCTCTTAACGACCTGTATGAATCCATCAATAACCCAAAATCTCTCGGCTTACACAGCGAATTAGAAAAACTGCCGGGAGGGGCTAAACTTGCATCTTGGTGTGAAATTGCAGGAAAATATGTTGGAGAAGAGATTCCAAAGACTTATCAAGATCCCGATCAATGTAAAGAATTATCTAGTACTTTAGCTTTATTGTTGATTACAGCTCTGGCTAATCCGGAGCAAAAAGATATTCTGGAAAAAGAAGGCAAGTTACAGACGCCGAAAGTTCCCGATGAATTAATAGATCTTTATGAATGGGCTAGCTCCTGGTTCGAAAATAAAATAAAAGCAGCTGCTAATAGTCAAGATCCGCAACTTAAAAAATTCTGGGATTTCGCTAAGTATTCGGTTGAAGATCTTTTAACTTATATCACTTTGAATTTAGTAAAGGAAAACTCCGATAATCAAGAAGCTCATTTTTTTGTAATAAATAAGTTGCTAGCTTCGTATGTTTTATTTAATGAAAAAAATATGGTTTTAATCAACGAATCCTATTTAAATTTGAAATTGAATAATCAAGATCCGTTAAAAGATAAGCACTTTGTGGGACTTTTCCTCCCGCTATTTCAATCAATTATGCAAACAGCAGGTATCAACAAAGGACAACATCTTCCCATATCAGAGCTGCTAGCTGGCTTTGGTGAAGAACAATTGGAAAAATACGTTCCTCAATTATTTGCCGATTTATACTGCTACTTTAATTCTATGGAGGAAGCCACAGCTAATCGAATAAAGTGCCTAAGTCGAATCGAAAAAGCTGTAAACCCTCAAAACTTGACTAAAGACACTCCTCAAGGAGGTGCTGCAAAAGCAATTGAAAATCTGTCTTCAGTGTGTGCTTCTGAAGTTGTTAGAATGTTAAGGGACGCAAAGGTTTCCAAAAAAGATTCAGGGTCGTTAGGCACAATAGAAGTTGGCTTAGAGGAAGAAATTACCCATTTGAAGGATCCTCAGATGCAAAGCGTCTGGAATGGATTACAAGAATCCTTATCTTCAATTATTCTTCAACTTTTTGCAAATCATCTTGAATCTGCGTGTGCCTCGGGACAGCCAGCTGATCATGCATTTGTTAATAGAATTATTGACAAGGTTGTCAATTCTTTGTTTGTGTATACACCAGAAGAAGAGGCTGTTATTGATGGTGCGCTACAAGCAGAGTCATCAGCGCAAAGAAAAAAAATATTGAAGAAAGTATTCGCTAAACGTATTTCAGATTTGCTATCTCTAATCAAACCAGTTTCCGGTGAAAATCAATTTTCGCCATTATTTCTTCCCTTGCCTCCCGCAATAGCTGAGCTATTGTGGAACCAGGTTAAAACATCTCTTTTACCTGAATTTCTATCGAACTTCTATTTAGAAAAGGTTAAAGCTCAAAACCAAGCTATAGTAGATGCTGCAGCAATGAAACAAGTGGTCGGCTCAAATATACGCGCAGATGCCTGTGAAACGATCGCACACTTTGCTAGTAAATTTATCCCTTCATTCATTGAGCTGGAGCATCAAACCATTGCTAAAGATCTGTTTGAGCTAGCTGCGGAAAAATTGAAATCAGAAAGAACTCCTGATATTCAAGAAGTGGGAAAATATCTTGCACATAATAAGGATGCTATTGTCAAAAATATTGGTGAGATTGCATTTAAATCTTCATTTACCCTTGACGGCTTGCAGCCGATAGTTAAAGAAATTCTTAAAACAGTGATAGTTCAAGTTTTCAGTAAGCTCACAAATTGTGTAGACAACTTTGAAAGCCCAGGAAAAAACTATGATAAGGATTTTCTACTGAAGCTCGGTATTGGATTAATCACGCAAACAAAAGAGCATTTAAGCGCTTTAAATGCAGTTTCTGCCAGTAATAAATCGGAAGTTTTCTATAAAATAGATCATGAGACCTTATTACAAGGATTGATTAAATCAAAAAAACTTCATTCTGCCTTTCCTCAGTCCAAAGAGGCTCTTAACGCTCAAAAAGAAATTACAAAAAATCTCTTATTTCTTAAAAGCGCTAGATCGCGATTGGAAGTTTTGCAGAAATTTGGATTTGTGACGGCTAATTCGGTCAAAAGATTGAAAACTCACATAAAGAAATTGCGCTACACAATACATTGCGCTCAAAAAATCGTCGATCAAGAAAGGTTTGCTAATTTCTTCGTGCCCTTAGCTAAAGATTTAATTGAAGTTTTAGGTTTGTCCAGTGCAATTCTTCCATTTCCTTCACCATTGAAAGA
>JACDGH010000120.1 GCA_013815395.1 Parachlamydiaceae bacterium | reverse complement strand
CTTCAGATTCCACCTCACGATGGACACCCTTGCCTTCACTAATGGTTCTCCTTACCAGAGCCCATAAAGGACTTTCACCTTTTAGCTTAACGCCATACCGGTCGCACTAGCCAGGGCGCCTCGCCCGCTTTCTACAAGTCAACGAGCCCAGAATTAGAAAACGCTTAGAGAGCCTTTTTTAGCTTAGATTAACCAACCTAGTCTCGCCCTGCTTTCCGAAAAGCAAACGTGACTGAAATCAAAAAACGCCGTTAAGGTTTTTTTTGCTTAAATTAACTACATAGACCTGGAGTTTCTTTATTAGATGCCTTGCATGCTACTCCATCTTCTACTAAATATTTTATTTATATGCACTTGTTTTTTTGCAAGACTGCTTTATTAACAGAAATCTTGTACAAGAGAGCACTGATTCTAGGACCAGAATACCTATTTTCCGCACACAAAGCATTTTCTTAAAAAAGATTTTGCATCACGAGCGAAGCTTCGCAATACAGGGATTCGCAATTACTACAAGGCATTTTTTAGAGATATGATTTATATTATCAACTTGTAGAAATTCCCATATAATAGTTAAGAAGTTAGTAGAGCCGCACTTCCGAGGCTGACAGGAAATAGAAGGAAATAGATCTTATGCCTTTAGCGAAGCCTTTGGAGTGCGCCGGCTCCTGCCGCGCCTTTTAATTCAGGAGATCCTTTGAAGCGGAATATAATCATTTGAAATAAAGATTTTCAGATTTTGTCCTCTTGTACCATATCCTAGGGAGATTAAGTTGATTTCTTGAATTGAAGAGCGCGGCAGGAGCCGACGCACTCCAAAGGCTTCGCCAAGCATAAAATAATCTATTACTTTATTTTTCCTGTCAGCCACGAAAGTGCGGCTCTACTAATCTCCAAAAAATATTTGAAATAGAAATTTTCAAATAGATGTTGGCCTATGCTACAACTCGCTTTTTAGCTTAGAATGATATGGCGGAATTTAGGAGGGGCAATGAAGATTAATAAATGATAGTTTTAAACTAATAAAAAATTTTAAAAAGAGTCATCCCATTTCATGACATTATGGGTGAGGTTTTATGCGCAGAGGATCCTCCCAATCCAATTCTTTGCAGACATTATTTTTTTTTATTTTGCTTTTCTTAAAAATAGAAATTGGTTAGGTTGCTTAATAGTATATTGAGAAATCGATCTTCCTACACTTAAAATACTCCATAAACCAATAAAGAAGGTATAAAATGAGTTTCAACTTCGAACCTAGTGACTGTCGATGTACTTTTGAATTACTTTCAGCGACGCTTGATGCATTCAGTGTGCCTTTGTCAGAAATATATATGATGCCATGCCGTGATGCTACAAAATTTTTAAAAACTTTAGATCCTACATACAATGCCAGTGTATTACCTATGCATAAAGTTAAAAAATATGAGATTCATAGCACAGAGCATACGTATACCTCTAAACTAACGGAGACACCAGCTAAAGCTGCAGCAAAAATATCGCTTTTTATGGAAAATCCTGATCTGATGCCAAAAGGAAAATAATTTTTATTCATTAAAATCTTGCTGCATTTTATGCTGACTCTTAAGAAATCATGCATGGTGAGTGCGGCCTCATTGAGTTTAAGAGCTAATACTCTCTATTGCAACTCGCTTTTTAGCTTAAAATGATATGGCTGAATTAAAGGGCTCGGAAAATCTGAGCACTTCAGGGCTTCGCAAATGCTTAAAAAGGCTTTTTTAATTAAATATTTTTATAGCTACTTGGATTTTGGCTAAGGGGATATAATGTTTTTTTTCCTCAGCTCTATTGGAAGTCCGTTATAAAGGACTTTCCCTAACTCTTGCACGGCTAATTCCGGAAAACCTAATGGCAGGATGACTGTATTTTCTGCAACGCTAGGATCCAATTTTATTTTTGCTCTAATCTCATTGTGATTTGCTCTTACAATAACTTCTTCGTGATCATCTAAATAATATTGCTTCGCAAGAGCGGGATGTATACGTGCCCGAGGTTCTTTGGCCAATTGGACTAAATGAGCATTATGCTGCATGCGATTGCCATGGTCAAACAATGCCGAGGCAAATGAAGCTTTTATGCCAGCCTGATAAGCTTGTGAAGGTTTTGAATTGATCGCTTTTGAACGCTCAAATGGAATAAAATCCATTTTCAATTTCGCCATAAAGGCTTTATCCATCGGAAGTATCATATTTAATTTATAGGCCAGTTTCTTAAAAATATCAGCATCACTGTAAAGTGATTCTGGGATCACTTTTCCCGGCCGAATTTTTTGAACACGACCTTCAATATTAATAAAATGCCCATCCTTTTCTACGAATGATAACGTTGGTAAAACAACATCCGCATCTTTTGCCGTATCAGTTAAGAAGAGATCTTGCACGACAAGAAAGTCAAGCTTAGCTCTAAATTGCTGCCATAGATGGGATGGGAATTTTTTAGCAGGATCTGCCCCGGCTACATGCAGGTAATCCCAACCACCAGAGGCCGCTTGTTCTAGTACTTCCAGAGCATTCAGGCCAGGATGCGTGAGGGGCTCGTTTAATGGACCGCCGTCGGGACGCATTCCAGCCAAGCATGCTCCCATACTATTTCCACGACCTTCTAAAATGTTAAGAGACAAATTCGGTGTGGATTGTTGTAATTTGGTCAATTCAGAGAGAATTGCAGCCCGATCGGGGGTATTAAGATATTGACTTCCGATAAATATGGCGCCTTTTTGTCCATTCATTGACAAACTAGGCAAATCCTGAAGATGTGCATTGATCACTTCTAGTTCTTTACCAGGAGCGTGTGCCAAAGATTTTGCTAGCAAATTGCCAATTTCAGGAGAAAAATGGCCTAAAAATACTACTTTTGCACCCCGATTAATGGCTTGTTTCAGTCGCAGCCAGATCACAGGAAATTCTTCAGTAAGATCTATGCCCAATAGAAAGGCATAAGACAATTCTTCACACGCCCCTATTGAAATTTCCATACCTGCCGATATGCCTTCATCTTCTTTGGAATTTATAGGCATGCCTATGCGGTGGTCGAGATGATTGACCCCGGCGCCCTCGCGCATGAGTTTCTGAAAGAGGTAATTTTCTTCAACGGTCAAGGGATTTCCCCCAAATCCAGCCAGCTTTCCTGCGGCCTTTGCCGCTTTCATCTTGGCCGCAACCAATGAAAGTGCTTCTTCCCAACTTGCAGGAACAAGAGCGCCATCGCGGCGGATTAAGGGGGTGGTTAAACGCTCTTGGCTATCATTAAATTCATAACCAAACCATCCTTTGTCGCATAGCCAGATATCATTCAATTCTCGATTTTCCTGCGAACGTGTGCGCACGATTTCACCGTCGCGAGAATCAAGTATAAAGCTGCATCCCACCGGACATAAAGTACAGGTACTTGCAGTAGGTTCATTGTCCCAAGGGCGCGCCTGAAAGCGATACACTTGACTAGTCAATGCACCCACCGGACAAATCATGATCGTATTTCCGATGAACTTCGAATCGGCCGGCCCCCCATCAGGAGTGCCCACCTCTGTCTTGAATCCCCTATCGATAAACTCTAAAGCATGATCGCCAGCAACTATATCCCCAAAACGCACACAACGTGCACATGCAATGCATCGCTCGCGATCTAACATTAGCACAGGACCTAATGGTAAGGCTTTGATAAAATGCCTTTTCTCTTCGTAAAAGCGACTCTCTGCAGGGCCAAATTCCACCACTTGATCTTGCAAGGGACATTCCCCCCCGCGATCACAAATCGGGCAATCTAAGGGGTGATTAATCAATAAAAATTCTAATATACTTTTTCTACCCTCTTGTGCAAGCTTACTTTGTGTTCTTACCACCATGCCTTCAGTTGCTTCTAAGGTGCATGAAGTTTGCGGCTTGGCCATTTTTTCTACTTCTACGAGACACACCCGGCAAGCACCAAACGGAGGCATTCTATCTTGATAGCAAAAGATGGGAATATCAATTTCTAGAGCTTTGGCGGCGGCGTAAACAAGCGTTCCTTTAGGGGCTGTCACAGGATGGTCATCGATAGTAAAATTGACCATTATTTTTTGTTCTGTAGATTGCATATTCATAATTTACTTCGTTTTATAAATAAGGATAAGAAACTGGCATTTTTGGCAAACTATTAGCGCCTGGATTTTTTCTAATATACGCTTCAAATTCACCCTTAAATTCTTTGATAGCGCTGACTATCGGAGGCGCTGCACCCACGGCCAATGGACAAAAAGAAGTAGCTGCCATCTGATCACAGACATTTACAATGACTTTTAAATCTTCAAATGTGCCTTTCCCCTGTTCTATGCGTGAAAGGATTTGAACCACCCAGCGCGTCCCTTCGCGGCAAGGGGTACATTTACCGCATGATTCATTTTGATAAAACTGCATGAGACGATGGGCTACTTTAACCATATCAGCTGAGTCATCCATGACGATTATCGAAGCTGTCCCTAATGCCGTTCCCCTTTTACTGAGACTCTCAAAATCCATGGAAATATCAATGTCACCCTCGGTTAATAAAGCACAAGATGAACCTCCAGGATAGCAAGCCTTAAACTTTCTGCCAGGCAATAAACCACCCGCTATATCAATAACTTCTCTTAAAGAAACTCCTAGGGGGAATTCAAAGCAACCGGGCCTTTGGACGTGACCACTGATCTGAAATATTTTTGTACCAGTATTTTTAGGTTTACCGATAGCTTTGAACCATTCAACCCCGTTATTTACAATGTGAACGACATTGCATAGAGTTTCGACATTATTTACGATTGTGGGTTTTCTATAGAGGCCGGCAATAGCTGGAAATGGGGGCTTTAAACGCGGCGTGGCCCGAAAACCTTCCAGAGAATTTAGTAAAGCTGTTTCCTCTCCCGCAATATAAGCCCCGGCTCCTGGATGCACGATAATATCTAAATTAAATTCCGATCCTAAAATATTATTGCCCAGATATCCTAACTGCTTAGCCTCTTTAACCGCCGCTCTTAGCTTAACTAAAGGCTCAAAATATTCTCCACGGCAATAAATAAAAGCATGATTGGCACCAATTGCATAACTTGCCAAGATGATACCTTCTATTAATTGATGGGGATCTTTTTCTACAAGCAAGCGATCTTTAAAGGTTCCGGGCTCGCTTTCATCGCAATTACACACTAAATATTTGGGTACAGCTTGATTTTTTGGGATAAATCCCCATTTCATTCCCGTGACGAAGCCGGCGCCGCCCCTACCTCGTAATTCGGATTGTTTCACCATTTCCGAAAGATTGTCGGGTGAAATACTAGAAAAAGCCTTACGTATGGCTTTATAGCCTCCGTTGCGTTCATATGTAGCAATGCCATCTTGACCAGGCTCATCAATATGAGCCAGGAGCACACGCATTTCAGGCATAATCAACCTCCAAATGGCTAGCCGGACAAGGGTGTCCTGGTCCATTTTGAGCGTCCTTTAAAATTCCAGCCAGATCACTCTCTTTTACCGGACCAATAACTTTGTCATCGACCAACATCATTGGGGCACGATCACAGGCTCCAAGGCATTCTGAAGGAATGACCATAAATTCCCCATCAGCAGTGAGCATGCGAGGCTCTACTTGTAGATGATGACACAGGCTCATCAATAATTCATCCCCTCCACGGAGCATGCATGACACATTTTTACAAATATGGATCACATGTTTACCAGTAGGTTTTTCAAAAAACATATCGTAGAAAGTCACCACAGAATAAACTTCATTAGGATCAATCTCAAATAGTGCGGCGACCTCATCTTGCGTCTCTCGCGGCAAATACCCTTTTTCTGCCTGAGCTAAATGGAGCGCAGGGAGTAATGCTGAACGTCTTTCAGGATATTTTTTTTGCAGATCTAAAATTAACCGTTTTGTTTGTTCTTTTAACATTATCGATCAACATCTCCTAAAATAGGGTCTACGCTTGCAATAGCAACAATAACATCCGACAAAATATGACCCGGCAATACTGCTTGCAATACGCCCACATGCGGGAATGAGGGAGAGCGCACGCGCAATCGATAAGGTCGATTGTTTCCATCGCTGATAAGGTACATGCCTAATTCGCCCCTGGCAGATTCCACGCAATTATAAATTTCTCCAGCGGATGGACGTATACCTTCGCTAACTAATTTGAATTGATGAATAACAGCTTCCATGCTCCTCGTCAGGTCGATACGTGGGGGTAATGCTACTTTGCGATTTGCAATAATGACGGGACCAGGCTTTAATTTAGCCAGCGCTTGTTCAATGATAGAAATACTCTGATTCATTTCTTCCATCCGCACTAAATAGCGCGCATAGGAATCTGCTTGAGGATAGGTGGGTATGTCAAATTGATAATTTTCATAACCCAAATAAGGGTATGCTTTGCGTATATCATAAGGCACTCCTGCCCCACGCAACACCGGCCCGGTGCACATGTACTGTTTACACATTTCATGGTCAATAATCGCAACTCCCTGCAGACGCTCGCACCAAACATAATTTTCAGTTAGCAAATTGTTTAAATCTTTCCATGTGGCCGGAAATCCTTTTAAGAATTTTTTAGTATTTTCTTCAAATTCAGGGTTAAGATCTTTCGCAAGACCTCCAATGCGCCAAATCGAAGGAAACATTCTAGCGCCGGAAAATTCTTCAAATAAATCCAGAATTTTTTCCCGTTCGGCAAAGCAATACATGTATACAGAGGACATATTTAGCTCAAGCGCACTTGTCCCTACCCATATAAGATGGCTAGAGATGCGTGAAAGCTCAAGCAAAATCAACCTAATAATTTGAGCTCTTTCAGGCACTTCTAAGCCCATTAATCTTTCTACTGCGCCAGCATAAGCTTGTTCTTCTGCCGGACCTGATAAATAATCTAGCCTGTCCACAAGCGTAAACACCTGATGATAGGTGCGGGTTTCACACTCTTTTTCTATACCAGTGTGCAAATAGCCAATCACAGGTTCTGCCGAAAGGATAATTTCGCCGTCCAAGCGCAACTTTATCCTGAGCACACCATGCGTGGAAGGATGCTGCGGACCCAAATTAAGCTCCATCACATCGCCCGCAAGTCCATATTTAGTAAGATCTTTAAGTTGTATTTTAGTCACTATTTAAAATTTCTCGTTGTAGTTTTTGAAATAGGAATAATTTCTGAAGGAATCTTTGGCTCAACTCCATGCTTGAATTCGACTGGTTCCTCTGTAAGGGCATAATCTTTTCGCCAAGGATACCCTTTCCAATCATCTGGCATCAGAATGCGTTTTAAATCAGGATGACCTTCAAATTGAATGCCTAGCATATCATATAATTCTCGTTCGTACCAATTAGCACCCTTCCATAGGTCGACAACGGAAGGTATAGAGCCATTGCGAGGAACAAACACAGTTATTCGAATGCGATCTAAACTAATCGGATTATGCAGCAAATACACAACTTTTGTTTGAATGACTGGCTGGAGGTAATCCACTCCCGTTAAATCCATAAGAACTTCATAGCCCCCACCTGACAACTGCTTTAAAAAGTGAAGCACTTCTTTAAGATTTTCCATTTTAATTTCTACAGTTGTCTCTCCGCAAAACATTTGATGATCAATGATCGCATGGGACCATTGTGTTTTTAAAAGATCAAAAGTTTCAGCTGTTGCCATGTTATGTGTCCATTAATGTATTTTCTGCCAATTGAGATAACCTACGCTCACTGTACATCCCTAATTTATTCTTAATTTTTCTATTAAAAGAACTTTCAGTTTTAATTTTCTTTTGAAGCATGATTAATCC
>JACDGH010000119.1 GCA_013815395.1 Parachlamydiaceae bacterium | reverse complement strand
GCCCAATCATCATCACCAAAGGGCCACACATTCCTAAACAGTGCAGATTGCCGAAAATGTAAATCGGAAGCATGGCTAAAAGTAGGGACATATTATACCCAAAAGAAAAATTAAATTTGTTTTTTAAGACATTACTTTGGCAATTCGCTTGAACGACCTTTAACTCCCGCCAGATCACCAACGCTTTTTTTATGCACCGCTTTAAAGCGCACAAATTGTGCTTTAGCCATATCTTGACGAGTTGAACCTGAAGGACGCGTATAGGCTGCAATACAGACCAGTACCATAAGTCCTATAAAAGTGATTAGAACACCCACAGCGACCTTTTGGAAAATCCTCCATTTAGAAAATATTGACATTTTTTCCCCTTTATAAAACATCTTTGAAACAATTCTTTTAACAGAAAAAGTATTTGACTGCACGTTGTATCATCAAAAAATTAAAAATTATTCTACAGAAATATTTGAATCAAATATTAAATAGAGTATATGTAGTTCTACTGGCTTTATAACTCCTTCTAGCGTTAAAGGAAGACACAATGACAAAACTCGATCTAGATTATCAAGCAGAGATGCTAATAGCGAAAACTAAACATTACTTGATTACGATGATGGGGCGTGTTTCTGACGAAGCCAATTCCAATGAGTTTTATCGGGCGCTAAGCTATGCCTTGCGAGAAGAAATCATGATCAACTGGTTGGCATCTTCACAAACGCAAGTAAAGAATAATGTAAGAATGCTTTATTATTTATCTATGGAATATTTACCGGGAAGAATATTGAGCAATAATATCAATAATATTAATGCCACCGGAATTCTGAATATTGTGTTACAAAAAATGAAACGCAATTATTCCGAAATTATTAATCAAGAACCTGATCCTGGATTAGGTAATGGGGGTTTAGGGCGTTTGGCATCCTGTTTTTTGGATTCTCTAGCTACAAAACATTTTCCATCCAAAGCTTATGGGTTGCGTTACCAATACGGCATTTTCGAACAGCAGCTTTGGGATGGAGTTCAAATCGAAGCACCCGATTGCTGGTTATTAAATGAAAACCCTTGGGAATTTCGACGTGATTTACGTAAAGTCATTGTCAAATATTGCGGCCATACTACAGTTTCTCAAAACATTCATGGGGATGAGATTCAATTGCTTGAGGGATTTGAGGAGGTGTCATCGCTGCCTTATGATGTGCCAATTATCGGGTATAGTAAAAATGAGCATTTTTCGGTTGTGACCCTGCGTTTATGGACCACCAAGGAATCGCCACGCAATTTCCAATTGCAGAGATATAATGCGGGTAGATTGGATCAAGCTGCAGAGAATACCACTTTAACAGATGTGCTTTATCCTAGCGATCATCATGAAACAGGGAAGCGCATACGCTTAAAACAAGAATTTCTGCTTGTATCAGCTTCATTGCAAGACATTATTCGCCATTATCTTTTAAATCATGATAATTTTAGGTCATTTGCTGATAAAGTACGCATTCAAATTAATGACACACATCCCTCAATGGTCATCGCCGAATTGATCCGATTATTAACTAAAAATTACGATATTCCTTGGAAGATGGCTGTGGATATTACGATGGAATGCACTGGTTTTACCAATCATACTATTCTTAGTGAAGCATTAGAGAAATGGGACCAGGGTCTATTCAATTATCTTCTTCCAAGGCAGTATAAAATTATTGAACGCCTCAATTTGGAATTTTGTAATTCTCTTCGCACCCGTTACCCCAATGATGAAGAAAAAATCCGGAGGATGTCCATATTAGAAAATGGAAAAGTGCGTATGGCAAATTTGGCGGTTATTGGCTCACATAGCATCAATGGTGTGGCTGCTTTGCACACGGAGATACTTAAAAATAGTGTCTTTAAAGACTATTATGAATTATTTCCGGAGCGTTTCGTTAATATAACGAATGGAGTAACTCAGAGGCGCTGGCTGTTACAATGTAATCCACCACTTTCAAAATTTATCACCGAGAGGATAGGTGAAGAATGGATTACTGACTTTCCTCAGATTAAAAAACTTGCGGAATTTGCAAATGATCCCGTCTCGCAAGAAGAGCTTATGAATATCAAAAAGAAAAATAAGGCCCGCTTAATCGAATTCCTAAATCAAAATAATAAACTGCGCAATTCCAAAGGTGAGGCAGTGTTGCCAGCACCCATGATAGATATAAATTCATTATTCGATGTGCAAGTCAAAAGAATTCATGAATATAAACGTCAGTTAATGAATATATTGCATGTAGTCATGCTGTATCAGGAAATCTGTGGTAATCCGGAGCATCAACGGATCAAGCGCACTATTATTTTTTCTGGTAAAGCCGCAGCGGGTTATGTGGTGGCTAAGGATATTATTCATTTCATCCATTGTGTAGGTCGAAAAATAAATAAAGATCCAGCAGTCGGAAATGTTTTAAAAGTCGTGTATGTCGAAAATTATAATGTTTCACGTGCTGAAATTATTATTCCTGCAGCTGACTTGTCAGAGCAAATATCGACTGCAGGCACAGAGGCCTCAGGGACTGGTAATATGAAATTAGCAATTAACGGGGCTTTAACGATTGGCACAGATGATGGGGCCAATATCGAAATGAAAGAGCAAATTTCTGATCAATGGTGGCCTTTTCGTTTTGGTTGTTCTTCGCAGCAGATTTCTAAAATGTCAGCTGAGGGAACTTATCATTCTGTAGAAGTGTACGAAAATAATCCTCTGATTAGAAAAGCTGTCAATACCCTGCGCGATGGATCATTTGCCAATAATGAGTCCGAACATAATGCATTTACCAATCTTTATCGTAAACTTATTGAATCTCAAAATGGGGATAGACCTGATCAGTATTTTATATTAAAAGACTTGGAAAGCTATTATTTTACACAAGAAAAAGTGGAGAAGTTATATAGTGATCCAACTAAATGGGCAGAATATGTCATTCATAACATTGCCGGCATGGGAAATTTTTCCACAGACATCTCCATACAAAACTATAGTGAAAAAATTTGGAGCTTGCAGCCCTGCCCTGCCGATGAAGAAATTCTTGATAGAATTAGACATGAATATAGCACAATAGACAAATGCCGTATTTTTTAATATTACGCCTCTGACACTAAAGGAAAAGAATGCGTTTGCTAAAAAAGTTAAAGATTATGCACTTTAAGCGTTGGTTAACCAAACGAAATATTGGCATTATTGTCATCATCACTCTACTTCTTGCCTGGGGATTATTACGTGCCTGTGGGCATGAAAAGGTGACGCGCAAACAGTTTTATTATATAGGTCGCGATAGAACGTGGTACCCTTTTCAATTAATGAGTAAAGAAAGAAATTTAATTGGCTTTACGGATGATTTAATGGCAGCGATTGGTAAAGAAACTAAATTAAATTGGGAGTGGATTGAAACAAGTTCCTCAACAATTCTCGACGGATTATATCAAGAGAGTTACGATGCCATTATTTCGACAGTGAGACCCACCTTTAGCAATCGCGAATATCTTTTTTCTGATCTATTTTTTGAATTAGGGATTGTTTTAGTTGTCCCCCAAAATTCATCCGTCTTATCTTTAAAGGACTTAGAAGGTAAATCGATCGGGATTTCCAAAAGTTCTTATTCTGTTTTCAATGACCTTAGGGAGGGGGGCGCGCGGGCCTATGATATCCAGCTAATGACTTATGATAACATGACTCAGGCCCTTGAACTAATGAAAAAAGGACAGTTGAATGGCATTATTACCCACAGTGTCCCAGCTTATTCCTTAACAAATGGATTTAATAGAAAAAATTTAAAAGTGGTCACAGCGCCCTTCACCGACGAGGGTCTTAGGCTTGTGGCCTTGAAAAATAAAGATTCAGAAGCATTGATAAAAGATTTCAACCAAGCCTTGAAAAAATTTAAAGATAATGGTGTGTATGCCGAGCTCATCGATAAATGGGACCTAATAGACCCGTCAATAGAGTTTAAAAACAATGAAGGGGCAGAATAATGAGTATTTGGTTTAAACCTATCAGTTTAGTGGAACTGACACTTTCACGCACAAGCACCATGGTCGACCACTTGGGCATCGAGTTCGTCGAAATTGGCAATGATTATCTTTGTGCTAAAATGCCTGTCGATGCACGCACTCATCAGCCCATGGGGATCATGCACGGGGGTGCATCTTGTGCTCTGGCGGAGACGATAGCTAGTGTGGGCGCAAATTTTTGTGTCGATCAACAAAAAAAAGTCTGTGTAGGATTAGAAATCAATACTAGCCATATCAGACAAGTAAAATCTGGGTTTGTGACAGGGCATGCTCATCCTGTGCATTTGGGAAGGTCTACGCAATTGTGGGAAATCAGTATTCACGACGAAGAAAATCATTTAATTTCATTGAGCCGTTTGCGTTTGGCTGTTTTAGACGTACAGGAGAAATAATGTTCCGCAAATTTATGGTAGTAGGCTTAATATTTTCGTGTGTGCTGTTATCTTCTGTGGCTTATGCCATTGAAGGAAGATATGTGGGTGTACTTGGCGGTGTTAATCTACTGCAAAAAGAGCATAAAAAACAGCATAAAATTTCATTTAAAACAGGGTATGCGGCTGGAGTAAATGCAGGTTACGGATTTTGCAATAATTGGCGTGTTGAAGGGGAATTTCTATACCGAAGGAATAATATTAAAACATTTCATTTTCATCATAACAAAGTGCGTTGTGGATATCGTCGTACTTTATCTTGGATGGTCAATGGTTTATACGACTTTGATTTCTGCTATCCCGTCATGCCTCATCTTGGAATTGGGCTTGGGGCTGATTGTAGTTCCTTAAAGATACACTTTCCATGTAGGCATGTAAAAAATTACAATACCTGGTTTGCCGCACAGGCCATAGCCGGATTTTCTTGGCTCGTGTGTGACTATACGGAATTATCTTTGGATTATCGCTATCACTGGTCATTAAGCCACCAGGACAATAATACCTTTAAGCTGGCTGTTAAGGTCTGTTTTTAAGTCACCTTAGGGGACCATTGCCAATTTTACAGAATTTATTCTAATAGTGGGGTTTGCTCTCGCTGCCAACGCTGTAAGATACCTGGTAAATTGATATTGTAATCAGAGAATAAAAAACCAGTTTTGCCAGTCATGTAATCAAGCTTAATAGAGCTTCTATTTTTGCCGTTCTTTCTTTAAACTATACTTTATTGTAATGACTAATTAGTTCTCAGTGCTTCCGCCTTTCTCCCTGTCTCTCTGCGTTTCCCTTAGCCTTTAAAACGTTTAGAAGCGGGACTAAATGGACAGGCCGTATAGAGTCATTACGAAATGTTCATCGTCTTTTCCAATCCGTTAATACCACCCATCAAGTCCATTTTCTGTGTAAACCTTTTAATTTCACCTCCGCCCCCAATTCTTACCAAGAGCCAGAAAAACATTGATTGTTTCTGCATTAGTTCATAATCATAATTATATATTTCATTGTTTTTTATCGCGGTTTATGACATTATGTTTTTTTATTAAAAAAGGTTATTTAATTTATGGAAGCTTATAATAAATTTATTCCTACTTTTGAATATACATGTCCGATTTGTATGGATCCGATTAAAATTAACGATAAGAGCAATAAAAATCTTATGGATGTTGTGGCTCACGATGGAAATGGACAAAAGCATCCTCTGCACCTTGCTTGTGCAAAAGAAGCAGCTATTTTTAGCAAGAATTGTCCGGTTTGTAAACTCGAGATTGACACGGACACTTTACTCAATTGGAAAGAAAGATTAAGAAGTATTATCGTCAAGGAGCATCCACGGATAACGGCGATAACCAAGCTGCTTTCAATAGCATCTGTTATGGATGCAATCGCGATTCTACCTCTACATGCATTTGCAGCACATTTTGTTTCGTTAATTGCAGAATCAGGGGGGGCTTGGGTAGGGAAAAAAATAGCATTGGCAATAAATTCTGATGGTAGGTATGCCCCCCGAGGGGCTAGTTGGGGGGGGGCTTGTGCATATAAAGCTTTAGCAATAAATGCAGTATTCAATGCTCTAGAGGCCTATTCAAAAAAATCTGAACAAGTATTGACGGAAATTAGAGTGCAGCCAATTTTAATAGCAGTTTCAATCTATTACCTATTGGATGCAGGAAGAGGTTTTGTTAATGATAGAAATGTGACAATCGCCACGGGAAGAGCAATTTTAGGCGCCTGTACGGGTGTAATGCTGACTGGATCATTGATAAGACCATTAGACACAAACATATTTCAGATTGCAGGCGCAATCCAGGTTGGCATCATGGCAAAGAAGGCAATTTTAGGGAAATAGATTGTTCATCCAAGCCTCTAAAGTATGAAAATTAAAACCTTAAGCAAGTTCATGGGCATACTGTTTCATCCCTTTCTTTATGATGTCTGTCATTTCCATTTTGGAAGGGCATACAAATGTGGGTAATGCAAAGTCCTCGCTATCGACTTCGAGCAATCCTAAAGTTTCGGCTAATTCAAAATCTTCTGCCATGACTGCTTTGACAAGTAGCATCGTAGGGACTTTTAATGGCATCACCTTGTCGTATAATGTGCTATCAATAAAGGCACGATGTTCTCCATGTTGATTGGTCGTAAAAGGATATCTCCTTTCAGTATTGTCAACGTGCCCAGAAATGTATGCTTTGCTAAAACTATACTTATTCAGTCCTATACCGAAAAAATGCAAGAACTCCCTTTCTTCATTTTCAGGAATAACACAAAATGCAGTATGGCAAAAACCTAGAAAATCTTCAGGATTTACTTTTTGGCCCATTAAAGGATCTCCAGAAACTAAGCGCATCGCACCTTTTTTTATACGACCGGATACGAGCATTTCGATGGGAAACCCAGCGCGTAATTTAAAATAGCCTTCCCGTTCTGCTAAAATTCCTGGACCACCTATGCTGATAATCCGCTCAGTAAAACAGCGCCCTTTTGCGATGAGATGGCCGATAATTACCACATCCAATGCAGATAAAGTCCAAATATTATCATTAGGCGTTTGTATGGGATCAATTTTCTGAATGTGCACTGAGTTGTTGCTTACAGGATGGGGGCCTTCGGCCGTGTGTTTCTCCACATTTAAGGCCTCCAAAAATGCTTTGCAAGGCGTGTTTTGCCGATAGACTAAATGCACAAATCCACTTGTTAACATGGCTAAGGCATTCAAGCCCAGCTGAAATTCCTTTTCATTTCCAAGTATTTGCATTTCTGCCGGAGGTACAAAAGGAGCAGATTCCAGTGCTTTAACAAAAATGCTGCGTGGTATTTTCTCTGGATCAGCTAAAAGATTGAAAGGACGGGCACGGATAATTGAAAAAATGCCGCCTAATAATAAACGTTCTATAAGTTGCTCCCGCGTAGCCACTTTTAAATCCAATGGAGAAAGTTCAAGATATTCTTCAGTGCTAGCGACTGCGATTACAATTTCTTGAAGGCTGCGCTTTGCGCCACGCCGTATCTCATGAATGATGCCAGCCGCAGGGGAAACAAACATGCGTCCAGGAGTTGATTTATCTTCAGTCAAAGGTTGCCCGATTTTAACTGTATCCCCTACTGCAATTAATAGCCGAAATTTTAAGTCTTCAAATTCTTTTAAGGATAGTGCAATGTACTTGGGTATTTTTGACGAAGCTTCGCCGGATAGTATTAAAGGCTTAATATATCCTTGTGGTGCTCCTTCGATGGGAATGTCTAACCCTTTTGTTATTTTAATATGCACTGTACACGCCTTGTTGTTGATAAAAATTCAAAAGTAATCTAAATAGGAGATTTCATGCAAGAGAGGAATATC
>JACDGH010000118.1 GCA_013815395.1 Parachlamydiaceae bacterium | reverse complement strand
GCTAAGCCCTCAGCTTTCAGCGATTTCATCAGCATCTAAAATTATAAAATCTTTAAGGGTTGTCTTACGCCCTTCTCAGCGTCTCAGCGATCCTCCCCGCCTCTGCGTTTCCCCTAACTCCCTAAGAGGTAATAAAAGCAGCCCTTAAGAAAGAAGCCAGCCATTTACTTTTGCAATTACCCTTAAAGGGTAAAATTAAACTTCTAAGAGGGCTTCCGGAGCTTCTGCTTCAATGCTTGCAGCCTTAGAATTAGGTAAAGGTTTCTTCTCTTTGCAGTGCTGCATAATTAAACCTTCTAGTTCTTCCAAAAGCTTTGGATTCTTCTTCAGCTCTTCACGCACAGCTTCACGGCCTTGACCCAAACGTTGCCCTTTATAACTGAACCATGCGCCTCTCTTATCGATAATTGCGAATTCAGTGGCCACATCGATGCAAGAGCCTGTACGAGAAATCCCTTCGTTAAACAAAATATCAAATTCTGCCACATTGAAGGGAGGGGCCATCTTGTTTTTTACAACTTTAACTTTAACGCGGTTGCCAACGTCAGCGGCTTCGCTTCCACTTTTAATCCCGGCCATACGACGAATATCAAGGCGTATTGAGGAGTAAAATTTAAGTGCGCGACCCCCTGTAGTTGTCTCTGGGCTGCCGTACATTACGCCAATTTTTTCGCGTATCTGATTGATAAAAATAGCACATGTATTGCTCTTCGCTAGTGTGGCAGTTAGTTTTCTTAAAGCTTGCGACATCAAACGTGCTTGCAAGCCAATAAAAGAATCGCCGATTTCGCCTTCCAACTCAGATTTAGGCACAAGGGCAGCCACAGAGTCAATAACAATGACGTCGATGGCATTAGAACGTGCCAGCATTTCAGCAATATTAAGAGCTTCCTCACCATTATCAGGCTGGCAAATTAGTAAATTATCAATATTGACGCCGATCTTTGTCGCATAGCCAGGATCCAGGGCGTGCTCAGCATCAATATAAACGGCTGTGCCGCCATTGCGCTGCGCGTTGGCTACGATATGAAGGGCTAGTGTTGATTTACCAGAAGATTCTGGTCCGAAAATTTCGACGATACGTCCACGCGGCACCCCACCGATCCCCAAGGCAATATCAAGGGTGAGTGCGCCCGTTTTTATAACGCTGATTTCATGGTTTTCAGAGTGTTTACCGAGGGACATAATAGCGCCATCGCCGAACTGTTTTTTGATGTTGAGAACGGCTTGGTCTAGAGCCTTTTTACGATCTGAATCTTTATCTTTATCTTTGTCTGTTTGTGACATGCATAACTCCTGTTATATGATGTGAAAAATATAAAAAAACTTAGAAAATATTGAGCATATCGGAACTGGAATTCTGAATCCAGTGCATTAATTCTAAATTAATCAATTTATGTAGCAAGAAATAAGAAGATAAATTATTAGTTATTATTAATTAAAATTAAATATTTTTGTTTTTAAAATTATTGTTTTTTAGTTGAATTTAATTGTTTTATTCATTATAGTTATATTTTTTTTATATTAAAAATCTTTATTGGAGATGATAATGACTAATTTTAATCCAACAAATGTTATTCATGGGCCTGCGTACCCTAATTTGAATGCTTTCGTTCAGGAATCTGTTCTGGAAAACAGTAATAATCAGACGCCAGTAAAGGTAAGTGCATCAGTTAAATTGGGAGAGGGCTTTATTGCTTCAGATAAGGATAAATCTGAAAATAAATTTACAAAAATAACTGTTTCGCTGATACCTCTTGATATTGTTGATTCTCCCTCTCACTCTGATTTAGAAAATAAGGTTAAAATAGAAGATTCGCCAAATTTAACTAGACCAATTTTATTTAAACGCGTTTCTTTAGTTGGATTCGGGATGCTGACTGTTATTATGCTTACAGGGATGGTTCCTAAATATGGTCGGCCAAATTTAGATCCCGCCCTGATACCCTATAATCGATGCTTAAATGTCACAAACTCCGAAAACTGCCAAATTTTTAAAAATACAGTGGGAAACAGTAATGATGTATTTAAAAGGTGGAAAGATTGCAAAGAGACTTTGATATCTGAGTATTGTAATGACTTTCTAGAATTGAAAGATGGTATGATCAGTGGTTGGAATCATAATGTCTACAATGGTATGCAACAGTGCCAAGAAGTTTATCCTAAATGGACTGACTGCTCTAAATTTATATTTAAGCCCCAAATTTTACCACCTCTCACTGAAAAAACAGAGCAGTGGGATGAGCAGGGCTTTAATAATGTTAAAGAAACATGTAAAGAATTTGCCGGAAAATTATTCTTAAAACAAGGAAATGAATGTAAAATTCAATACAATCACCCTGGAGTGCAGATATTTGCCGGTCATAGATGCGAGCTTCAGGAAATTATGAAACCGATGGATAGATTTAGAATTCCAGGGACTAGTTTCACGCTCGAAACAATTAATAAATTAGTCTGTGGCTGCAAGCCTTGTGATATGCCTTTACCAAAGGTTATATCCAAATTGCTCTTTCAAACCCATCCAGAAAAAAATAAAGATAATAAAGTTGAGGCTCAAGAGGCTACGCAAAATCTCAATTTATGCAATGAAGTGGTAAAAGCTAATATAGAATATAATAATTGCAAAGAGACTCATGCTAAAGCATGCGATCAATTTGTTAAAGGTCCTTTGGGAGCTTCGATAAAAGAATGGAATAAAAACGTTTTTTCAGAGTGGCAGAGCTGCCATGGAGCAAACGAGGCCAAAAAATGTAATGAATTTTTGGAAATGAAAGGGCAAGATATTACCTGGAATGCTGATAAATTTGATGCTTTTTTGGCAAATTGAGGGTAATAATAATACTCATCTTACTATTTAAAAAAAAGGGTGCTTGGGAAGAATTGGGGGCGGGATTTCTTTGGGTAGTTTTTATACGTTTTAGAGGCTAAGGGGAAACGCAGAGACGGGGAGAAACGCGGAGACGCGGAGAACTAAAATTGGTTATCAGTAATTTATAGGCGAGGGGAATTTAAAAAATTAGAAGATCAAACTTACAAATCAAGCTATATAAAACTCCTATTTTTTGTCGCTCCTTCTTTGAACTATACTTTATTGTATTTACTAGTTTAGTTCTCCCCGTCTCTCTGCGTTCCCCCTTAGCCTCTAAAACGTATAGAAGCGGGACGAAATGGACAGGCCGTATGAGTCATTACGAAATGTTCATCGACTTATCCAATCCGTTAATATTAGCCATCAAGTCCATTTTCTGAGTAAACCTTTTAATTTCAGCCCCCCCAATTCTTCCCAAGAACCAAAAAAAGATCCAATTATTCATCGACAGATGAATGATCGGATCTTTCTTAAAATACATCATTCCTCGATAAGAGGTTTGCCCTCATGATAAATGATCTTGCGCTGATTTTATGATAGCTGCAGATAGCAAAAGTTTATAAAAAAAACTCTAAAAAAACCCTATTCAAATTTCAAATTATTTCATATAATTAAATTAACTACTATAACCAGGGTTATTAAATTAATTACGATAACCAAGGGGTTTATTGTGACTAATATTTCATATAATTCGAGCGAAGAATATAGGTTTCCAGAACCATTTTATAAACCTGAACAGGTCATGCCCCAAATTCAAAAATTAAGCCTTGATTTATTAAAATATCAAGCCAAACTAAACAAATCTCCTTCAATTTTTTCTACTAATTTGTTTTCAACTGCTGGTTCTGAACTAGAGCAGGAATGTAATAGAATTCATAAGATTTTTTGTGTAATTATCGGTTTTTCATTTTCGACTACAAACAAATTAGAACTAGTTAATATGCGAAAAACCTTAACTGAAATAAAAGATAAGTTAGAAGCTGAACATGCAAAACCTGAATTATTACTTAAAATCAGGAAAGAAATTCAGGAACTCACAGATGCTGTTAAATGGGTTGAATACATTTCTTTAAAAGATAAACTCGATGAAGGTATTAAAAATTTAGAAAAAGTTGCTAATTCACATAATTATTTTAAAGTACTTGGACTAATCAGTGCATTAATTTACCTCTGTAAAAAAACAGACACAGACTCCACTGATTTACGAGAAAAATTATTTAGCAGTGTGTCACATGATCTCCAAAATTTTGTAAGACAACAAAAAGAATTTCACTGGCAAGAAACTTCTGATTTTCGTAGGGATTGGAAACAATCAACAGAATTAATAGAAAAACAATTAACAAAGATAAGATCAGGATGGGAAATTATTGAACAGCATGCAAATGAAGAAGAAAGTGCCTATTCTGATCTCAATTTTGGAATTCAAGGACTAATTACCTACTTAGAAAAAACTTCACGCGAATTGATTATGAATGTGAATGAAACTTTAGAAATACGCGCATTGCGGGAAAGTGTTGAGAAGATGGATCGCGATCTTCGACAACCTTCAAATATAGACTCAAAACCTATTGATCTACATCTCCAAAATGTTCATCAACTGATGATGAATGCAACGAAAGAATTGAGAATTGATCACGAAGAACTTTTAAAATATGGCAAAAAGCATGCCCACTTGATCATGATGAACCATCTTCTAAAAATATTGCAACTTGATAGAGTAGTTGTGCCTGTACCTCATGGACTTAAAAGCGAAGAAATTGAAAGTTTTTTAAGAAATTATGCCCCATCAATGTTTGAGCATTGGGAGAACTTAGCGAATCTATATGTACGCTTTGAAAATAAAGATCAATTTTTAAAAGATCCGCAAGTACAAATGGTTTTATCAGAAATCAATACTGTCATCAAACAAACATTTGAAAAAGCCAGCCTCGATCCATTCATTCGTAATCAACTCTTACAACCTGAACTTATGGAATGGCTTAAAGAAATTAAACAAAATAAAGACTATTTAATGGTGCGAAGTAGTGGCGCAGAAGATTCTCGAAAACTAGCAAATGCCGGTGGCAATATTAGTTGCGCCTATATCCCCCCTGAAGATTCTGATTTATGCCAAGCAATCGGGAAAGTCATCGCCTCCTACTTTAGCATAGCATCTCTGCAAAATCGTTTAAATGCTAAGACAAATCCTTTTGAAGAAAAATTAAGTATAGCAGTAACAGTCCAGCAACTTATTGGAGAAGATATTTTTAACCCGACTCAATCTAATGTTAACCCACCTATTTCATTAGTACTTTTCACCTCAGAGCCATTGTATGTTGGCGGCGAATTGTTCCGTGTTATGAGAATCTGCGCATCCTATGGCCATGGAGAAGCTGTTGTTGGCAATATGGGGATAAACAGTGACACTGTTCTTGTTCTCGTTTCACAGACGCATCCAGATAAACTCTATGTTCTTTATGATAACCAACCTAAGCCAGAAAGATTGGCTCCTGTTATGACGGAGCAACATATTGAGCTAAAAAGAGTGCCTAATGATCCTTCCATTCAAAATAGGCCAACATTGACAAATACGATGCTAAACAAACTCTTTTTATCAAGCGTTATTATGGAAAAATTTTTTGATGATAAACCGGTCGATATGGAGATAGTGATCAAAAATAATAAAATTCATATTGTCCAAACAAGATCTGTAAATCGTCCCGAACTTTTGCCGACATATCTCAATTTAAAAACTATCGCAGAACTACCCAAAAACCCGATCACACAAACAATACACGGGGAAATGTTGGTGTTCGGTACAGGGTCGGCCTTAATCATTAATGATCGAAATAAAGTTCTTTGCGCACCGACCTTAGCAAATGCAGAAAGAGCTTTTGAAAGTGAAAATTATCAATTTGTGAATGTCTATTGCCCTGAACCTCCTAATTCTCACCCGGTGGTCAATTTTAGTCACCTCGGCATACCCTGCTTATATACGAATAAAAGTGGGGAAGTAGAAAATTTGCTAAATATAATAGACTCTAATTACTCTCTAATTGTTGATATACAAAGAGAAACGATGCATGTATGGGATAACCAGGAAGGAGATGTAAATCTTCATATTTCTCATGGATATGCCGTTCATCCGGCAAAAATTGCAATCTCGCTTCCCCTTGCAATGACGTTTCCAAACTTAACCCCATCTATTGTTCCGCAAGAAGTTTTAGATTTACTATTCACTTTGAGATGTACTTGGATAAATACTGAAGCATTAAGTTTATTAAAAAATTTAAAAGAAGGCCGATGGGTAAAGCAAACAAAAGAAAAAGAAATGCAACTGAGGCAAAATATGGAGGGGATGCGTTTCATTCCCCATCAAGCTTTACAGGTTACGAATATGTTAAAATCGCTTTCCGATAAAGTTGATACAGCATTTCATGAAGCAGAAGTTGTATTTTTGAAAAAAGAAAAAGAGCGTCTAAATCCTCTTTTTAACATAAAAAAAGAAGGGGAGCGCCTTCATCCTCTTTTTCATGTAAAAGTTATTGAAACCCTGCTTATTCCTACAGGTCAAAATACTACCGGAATTAGTCAATATACTACGGGACATGTTGAACCAATTTCTCAAGAAATTCTCGCGTTGATCGACTATCAGAAAAATTTTAAGCATCCCGTTCATTTTAGCGAACCTTTTTTACTTGGTTCTCAGGCGCTAACCCCTGAAACTGCAGCTCGTTGGAGGCATTTTTTAGCCGACCTAGAATTCTTGGCTGATTCTGGAGTTATTTTAAATGATCAAATTGGCCAATTTAAATATATCATAGAGGTCTTAAAAAAAATGGCTATTTTACCCATGTGGTTCACAGTCTTTTTTTCGCCACAAACAAATGAAACTTCTGGACGAATTTTTTCGAATATTCTTAATAGTTTACCTCAGGAAGAATTACTTTTTCTCGAAAACTTGCTCACATATAATCAAGGGTTGGAGCGTTCTTTAGAAGGTCAAGGAGAAATCGAACAATTAACTTCAGCTGAGAACTTTAATAAAGGATTAGCATGGCTGATTGGACAAGCCGGAAAAGTCAGTTCGCAATCAACAGTCTTTGGTGTAAGGTCTTTGACGCAACAATTATTGCAAGGGTCCGTGATATCTTCTTTAGCGACGTTAAAAGTCATGCAAAACATGGTTGAAGTCTTTGACTACTCTATCAAGACCATGAAGGCCAGCCAAAGTTTTTCTGGCCGCGAAAAGGTATTACAATTTAAAGAAATGTTAATCCCCTTTAGTGAGCTTATGCTGGATTGGTGTGAACATTTAATTCTTCCAGACAGCATTCCTATGCATGAAAAATTTATTATGAAAGATTATTTAACTACGATGAATTTCTTAGAGATTAGGTCTTTATTAAATAATATAGATCAATTATTTCCCTCTCCAACTTTCAATGTCGCTTCTGCCATGTTAGGATCGTGTCGAAAACCTAGGGATATTATACGACCTAAAAGTTTAGAAGATTTTTTTACTCTGTGTCATCAAAATGGTAAGGTTATTTTATGGGCACGATGTAATAAAATAATCAACAAAATTGACACAAAGTACATGCTTCTCCCCAAATTATTTGAATATGCTTTAAACTTGTTAACCGATGGGAAAACTGAAAAAACTTATAATATTAAGATTGAAAAAACTGCCGGCACTATGCACCCTGAGAGCATTGCTAGAATTATGCTTCGCAGTTTTGACATTAAGATTGTAAGAGACGGACTGGATTTTGATGAAAAAATGGCTGTTGTAAAATTTAGCATACCTCTTAGAAGTCATAGTTCAATGATTAAAATTGAATATGATAAAAACAAAAATCAAGTAACATGGCAGAGCACGTTACTTGGGGAAAATGAGTATGGAAGATGGCATGTTTGCTATGCTCTTCTAGAATCTCTTGATCATGCAGGATTG
>JACDGH010000117.1 GCA_013815395.1 Parachlamydiaceae bacterium | reverse complement strand
ATCTATAAGAGGGTAAAAGCTAAAAAAAATTTATTGCGAAAACATTGTATTCCGCTTGAAACGGAGCCCCTGAATTGAAAGGCGCGGCAGAGCCGACGCACTCCAGGGGCTTCGCCGAACCCAAAATATCTAATTACTGCTATTTTCTGTCAGCCCCGATGAGGGGAATGTAATACTTTCGTTTTTGCTTAAGGAGAGTTTTAACAAAAAATAATTCTCTACTATTCCTGAAATATAATCCACAAAGATTTTACTTTTATTTAATGATCTTCTACAACTTTGATTACTCAACTTCGAAATCCAAATCCCAATCCCCACTATTATTTTGGTAAAGGACATAAAGGACTTAAAGGACGTAAGGGACTTAAAGGACTTAAAGGACATAAGGGACGTAAAGGACATAAGTGACGTAAAGGACATAAAGGACTATTTTATGTTGATTTATAGACCCTAGAGCTCTTAAAGCCATACTTCGTCCTTTATGTCCTTTATGTCCCTTACGTCCTTTTTGTCCTTTATGTCCTTTACGTCCTTTATGTCCTTTATGTCCTTTACGTCCTTTATGTCCTTTAGATTGCTCCTTAAGTTCTAAGTTCCAAGTCCTAAGCTCTAAGTCCTAAGTTCTAAGTCCTTAAATCCAAAGTCCTTTTCATCCCCTGCTCAAGCAGTGGATTTTTTAAAGAATAGTGCAATGATCATTCCTGCGATGAACCCGCCAATATGTGCCATATAGGCAACACCCCCAGAACCCTCTGCATCGCTTGCTGCGCCCATACTGCTAATAAACTGAAGCAAAAACCAAAATCCGATCACAATCAATGACGATAATTGGACGATGCTAGATATAAAAAGCACGTTGACTTTCCCCGAGGGGAAAAAGAGAATATAAGCACCCAAAATGCCTGCGATGGCCCCGGAAGCACCTACATTAGGAAGATCAGATTGCGGATCAAAAGCTAATTGGGAAAATGTGGCTGCAATACCGCAAACAAGATAAAAAATTAAAAAAGGCAACTTGCCCAATCGATCTTCGACATTATCGCCAAAGATCCATAAATAAAGCATATTTCCGAGAAGATGGGCAATGCCTGCATGCATAAACATCGAAGTGAAGATGGTGATAAAATCTGCACCCGGATTCGCTAAAAATCTTCTAGGCGTAAAAGCCCATTGTTTTACAAATTCTTCCCCACCGCCCATCTCTAAAAAAAAGAAAAGCACATTTAATGTGATTAACACATAGGTGACCACCGGAGTGGTCTTGCGAGTAGAATTGTCATCACTTAATGGTATCATAACCTCTGTGTATCAAAATAAGGAAATTATAGCAATACTCATAGTTTGTTTTTTAACATAAAGTTTCCATAAATTTTATGTTTGGACTATTCCTGGAGCGATCGGCGGAGCTCCTTTAGCCAATATTTGTTGGATCATTACTGATAGATAAACATAATCCACTTCAGGAACATAATCACCACTCAAACGCTCAAAAGCAAGCTTTGATGAGGCAATTTTAAACAATTTCATTTCTTTTTTTGTGAAATCAGGCGCTTCCTCGCTCATACTAGCAATCCATGCTTTACCAAAAATATCGATTTCCGGAAGGGTTAATTGTGAATTTTTAAATTGATTTTTTTCTTTCTGCCATACAGCTAAAATACTTTCATTTCTAGGCCGCGATAAAAGCTTACTTGAAGAATTATATTTATCAGAAATAGCCTTTTGTATTTCTTTAAGTTTACTAATTTCATCTGTACTCAATTTTAAATTCGGAAACAAATGCATGGTTTTTAGTTTACCTTGCATATTCAATAGAAAGTTTTTCCTCTCCTTGCTTATGGATCCCCTATCTACAGCTATATCCAAAAATCGTTCTGATCGTTCTGTTCCCTTTTTATAATAATTTCGCATAAGCATGCCTTCCTCGCGCATACTTCTGCCACTCAAATGGCTCGACCAAGCAAAGGCCGAAGAAGTAAAAGGATTATCACGCCTCGCAGGATTATTAAATGCAGAGGCCGCAATAGATGTTCTCAACAAGGTTGTGCGACAGCCAGAGCCGGAAATAGGGTCTGTTGTGCTTTCCGCATCTCCTCCAATATAGAAATGCGTCACTCCAATTTGTCGATGATTAGTGTCGGCCATCTGTACTTGAGAATCCGTTACAGCTGTTTTTTCATATTTGGCTGCTTTTAGTTTCATACCTCTCTTTAACATTCCAAAGACGTTTTGTCTCTTTCTAGCTCCAGATACGTTATCTTGTTTGAAACGAAGCTGCTTTCTCTCTAAATCTTCAACCAATTTACTGGTACGCTTTAAGCTTTTATGTACTTCAGCATATGCTTTTTTATCCAGAGGAGAGGCCTTATGTGTCAGCTTAAGAAATGTATTTAGCATATCGAACACTAATTTTCGTTCTTCCCCATCCTTCTCTATCCAAGAACGATTGGTAGGCTGAAAATAATCCATTAAATTGTTAAAAACAATGTCATTCTCCGTTGAAACTTTGTCCTTATATTGTTCTAACTCGACATATACAAAATTCATCCATTCATCTCGTGCTGTTTGAGCTCTTTTTATATCTTTCTCAAATTCAGCTAAGCCTTGCTGCTCTTTTGATGATACAGTATGATAAAAGTAATGATTTTCAGGTGTTTGGAGTAATAATTCTGCTCGACCCCAAGTACTAAATAGAATTTCATAGGTATCACGCCCACCAGTCCGAAAGCTCGTATTCCAAAGAGCCTTTAACAAGCTGGGTACCGATTTTATGTAGTTCATCAATGAATATTTATTTCTTTGAAGTATATTGGCTTTCTTTATTTTAAAAAATGAAAATGCCATTTTGGCGCGCTTCGATTGCTTGGAAACATCGATGCCAAGTTGATCGCGAGTTGCTGAACGAGCTCCTTCCATGACATACACCATCGAAGGCTTCATTTCATTTGGAAGCATTGGTAATTCGGCGAGAGCACCGGAAGGCTGCGGAGATTTTGATTGCGTTAATTTAAAAGAAACTGTTGCTCTATTTTCAGGAGATCCATCTTTCTTAATTGTATCGATTTGTACACCATAATGGATCAAAGAAGAAGATGCGCTATCATCATTACCTTCTGAAACGACCTCTTTAAGCTGAACAATCATGGATTTCTGTAAATCTTCAAGCCTGACTGAGAGAATACCCGAAGCATCTGGGGAATCTATTAATTTGTTCACATGCAGTCGATCAGTAATGCCAAAAAAATCGAGAAGTTTTACATCTGCCGATTGAGCTTCGCCTGCACTTTTTAGAGCTTGTAGCATAGGTAATCTTAATATTGATAATTGACCATCGCTATCTTCCTTGCCAAGAGCGACAATATTCCCACGCATTTCATCTGTTTTTGCTCGAGATTCAATGATTGAAAAGGGCTTGCCTTGTATAGAACATATTAACCCTACCATCAACCCTCCGGGGCCTGCCCCTGAGATAAGTATAGATTCTTCTTTATTAGATGGGATTGCATTAGCTTGTGCTCTAATCAACTTTAATCCTTCGATTTTAGAATTCAAAGTATTTTTAGATGGTTTTATTAAAATAGAACTGTCAGCAAGAATTCGGCGAACATTAGATTGTTTACCGGCATCTTTATTGAGAACGTCAATAGCGAGGGGAATATCAAAGGGATTTTCTAACACCTGTCTAAGTAGGATGGCACAGTGCATGTCTCGATCGCCTTTTGAAAATCCTTTTTGCTCGAGTTCGCTATGTTTTTCTTCAATGATATTCAACAAGGCAATTTTCCTGTCCCTTGATTCTTCAATTTCTGATATTAATTGCTGTAAAAATTCTTTAAATTGCTCTTCAATTTTGGGAAAATTTCTCTGGATACTGTCTAATTCATCACTTTTTCCACCAAGCTTAGTTATTGTTTTTTGTTCCCATTCCTTTAAAAGGAGAATTTCAGTCTGGCTAATTGTTCCATTTTTAAGCTGTATTTTTTCAACTATTTCACCTAATTTAGTGTATTCAGCTTCATTAGCTTTATTTCTTGTACATAGTATTTTCAGTAATCGATCAAAGTTTGGCAACTCTGGTTTACCTATAAACGCTTTCTTTGCTTCTAGCAGACCTTTCTTTTCATTAGCTCGCTGGCGAACAGAGTCTAAAGTATCTAAGACCGTAGCTGCCTGAGTTATTCTAAGATTCAAAGCAACTTTATTATTGGGGGCGGTGGGCAATGCATTTATTTCTTGCCGGAATTTCTCAATTGTCTTTTTAAAGGTTGTTTCAACTAAGTTTATTTTTACTATCATTGTATCTATGTCAGCGAGGGCTAGCTCATCTGTTTTTCCACCTTGACCTTTCAATTCTCTCTTTATAATCTTTACACTATTTTTAATCTCATTGACCTGGTTAGTTAAACCTGTTGATGTACGTGCTCTTAAATTTGCATTAATTGTTTTATCAATAGCACTCAATGAATCAACAATTGTATCAATTTTTGTATAAGCCAAGTCCAATGAATTAGTATAAGACACTTGATTTGAATGAGTAGTCATAATTCCGCCCTATAAAAGATATAAATAGCGAGAAAAGTATATTCATCACAATCTAATTGTATCAATATTAATTTTTAATTATCAACTATCATTTATAAACAAATAAAACAATTATATATTAATCAGGAAATTATTAATGATATTAATCTAAAGAAAAAAGGATCTTGGGAAGAATTGGGGGCGAGGTAAAATTAAAAGGTTTACACAGAAAATAGACATGATAGGTGGTATTAACGGATTGGATAAGACGATGAACATTTCGTAATGACTCTATACGGCCCATTTCGTCCCGCTTCTATACGTTTTAGAGGCTAAGGGGAAACGCAGAGACGGGGAGAAACGCGGAGACGCTGAGAACTAAATTAGTAAATACAATAAAGTATAGTTTAAGAAGGAGCGACAAAATTAGGAGTTCAAATTAGCTTGCATTTGTAAGTTCGATCTACTAATTTTTTAAATCCTCTCAGGGGAAAAAGAGAATATATGCACCCAAAACACCTGCGATGGCACCGGAAGCACCTAAATTAGGAAGATCAGAATGAGGATCAAAAGCTAATTGGGAAAATGTGGCTGCAATGCCGCAAACAAGATAAAAAATTAAAAAAGGCAACTTACCCAATCGATCTTAGACATTATCGCCAAAGATCCATAAATAAAGCATATTTCCGAGAAAATGGGCAATGCCTGCATGCATAAACATCGAAGTGAAGAGGGTGATAAAGTATAGATATTTTTGGTTGTTGGAAGAATTAGGGGCGGGGACAATGTATTGACGAACTGCGAAATTGTGATAGATGTACAGTGTCCTTAGATTTTTTAATTACAATGTTCCTAGATTTTTTAATTGCAGTGTTCCATCTTTTTTGCTCATTTTTCTCTCATTATGTAGCGCATACCCAAGCCGCAACGAGCATAGCGAGTGCTGCGCAGGTATGGGTAGGCACATCAAAATTACTTTAAACCGCGGAGTCGGTTCCTCATTTTTTTTCATTTTTGCTCCTTTTTTTATTCAAAGACACGTTCAATATCGTTCATGTTTTATCGAAATGCACATACTATTCTTTATAATAAAAAAAAGTATCGAAAATGGAGATAAAACTGATAAGATGTAGTCATCTGTCAAAAAAGACTATTGGTGATCACAAGCAAAAAAACCGCGAGAAAACTATGATGAATAGAAAATTGACTCTTCTTATCCTTTTAATTGGCCTAATATCCTTTTCCTTCATTTCTAAAGTTCCCCCAAAATCACCCTCTAATAAGCATCACCTTCTTCTAATTACAGGATGCGCCCGGAGTGGCACAACTTATATTACGGAAGTGTTAAAACTTGGTGGACTTGACATTAAACATGAATTGATTGGAAAAGATGGCACCTCCTCATGGTTCATGTGTATTGAAGCGGACAAAGTTCCTTGGAAAAACCGACCCTCAGCTACGGGTTTTCAATTCGACCACGTTTTCCATCAAGTGCGCCACCCCCTGAAAGTCATTTCTTCCGTCCTTGGCACAGAACACCACAAAGCCATCACCTACTTTTCTGAAAATATTCCTGAAATTTATGCTAGGGATACGCTTTTAGTCAAATCTGCCAAGTATTGGTATTATTGGAATTTATATGCTGAGCAAAAGGCAGAATGGCGCTATCAAGTGGAACAAATAGATTCTTGCCTAATTGAAATGGGACAGCGTTTAGGAATTGTGCTAGATCCGGCAATTTTATTACAGGTACCTCGCGATTCAAATCATCGCAAAAAGACCACTAATTTAACTTGGGCTCAATTAAAACAAGAAATTCCGGCTAACTTATTTATAAATATTCAAGAAATGACACTTCGATATGGATATTCAATCATAGATTAAACTTACAATACTCTCAGTTTTACAGTTGAAATCTAAGGAGGGAAATCATAAAATAGCCGGATTAACCATTTCTAACCTTTGAGGTTTATTTTGAAACAGGAAAGCGATACAGGCTTTGAACTGGAACTAGAAGATGTAGTGCTAAATTCGCTTGAAGAAGACAGCCAGGAAATTTCAAAACAAAGTAACGATATTCCAGATATCCTTAACATTTTTCCACTTTTACGACGTCCCTTCTTTCCAGGCATGGCCGCACCCATTGTTATTGAGCCAGGTCCTTTTTATGAAATCCTCAAACAAATTGCTAAATCTGATCATAAATGCGTCGGTTTGCTTCTGACAAAATCCGAAACAGCAGAGGCCTATAAAGTTGGTTTTGACGGAATGTATCAAGTAGGGGTCTTAGCCAGGATCCTGCGTATTATTCCTATGGAACAGGGCGGAGCCCAAGTGATTTTAAATATGGAAAAGCGCATGCGCATCGTAGAACCTGTCACCGATGTTAAGCATTTGCGTGCCAAAGTTGAATACTTTGAAGATCATGCTGAACTCACTAGCGAATTAAAAGCCTATGCCATCAGCATTATTTCGACTATCAAAGAATTATTAAAACTCAATCCTCTTTTTAAAGAAGAATTGCAAATTTTCCTAGGGCACTCCGACTTCACTGAACCGGGAAAGCTTGCTGATTTTGCTGTGGCATTGACAACAGCTTCACGCGAAGAGTTACAAGATGTTTTGGAGACATACGAACTTCAAGGACGCATCGACAAAGCCTTAGTCCTTTTAAAAAAAGAACTAGATCTCAGCATCTTGCAAAATAATATCAATCAAAAAATTGAAGCCACCATCTCGAAGAGCCAAAAAGATTTTTTCTTGCGCGAGCAGCTCAAAACAATTAAAAAAGAATTGGGCATTGAGAAGGAAGATAAGATTCTAGACCGCGAAAAATTTGAAACGCGTCTCAAAGAACGCAAGGTGCCGCCAGATGTTCTAAAAGTTATTACCGAAGAGATGGAAAAGCTTAGCGTCTTAGAAGTTCAATCGGCAGAATACGGTGTTTGCAGAGGTTATTTGGACTGGTTGACGATTATTCCATGGGGGATTTACAGCGCTGAACCTAATGATCTAACCGCCGCCGAAAAAATCCTTGAACATGATCACTATGGCTTGGAAGACATTAAACTACGTATTCTTGAATTCATCAGTGTCGCCAAATTATCAGGAAATGTTAAAGGCAGTATCATTTGCCTCGTTGGCCCTCCAGGAGTTGGCAAAACAAGTATTGGCAAAAGCATCGCACGCGCCCTAAACCGCAAATTCTACCGATTCTCTGTGGGCGGCATGCGTGATGAAGCTGAGATTAAAGGCCACCGCCGCACATACATCGGTGCAATGCCAGGGAAGCTTATCCAGGCTTTAAAGTATAGCCAGACGATGAATCCTGTGATCATGCTCGACGAAGTCGACAAAATGGGCAGCAGTTTTCACGG
>JACDGH010000116.1 GCA_013815395.1 Parachlamydiaceae bacterium | reverse complement strand
TTTTTTGCGTGTTTCTACCCGCTCTGAAACAATATTCGATGAAGCAGAAGCAGGCATTTGCAATGCTTGGGGTGGAATTGCAGAAGTAGTCTCAGCAGGAGTTTTAGGTGTAGAAGAAATTAATGGCGTTTGCTTTGCTGGAGTTGAAAGTTCGGCAATGAAAGACTCTTTCGAAGAACGAGCCTCAGGTGTTGTAATCCTTTCAGAATTTGCTGGAACAATAGGAGAAACTTCAGCTAAGGGTGCAGGCTTAGAAGAAGGAGCAGGTAAAGAAGAAGCTTCTGCCGCGGGTGCACTAGTAGAAGGAGCATCATCAGGAGAAGTTACTGGTGATTGCTTTACAGGTGAAGCCTCTTTTGATGACTCAATCGAGCCAAGAGTTTGGCCAATTTTTACAACATCTTCTGGCTTTACATCCCAAGAAATAATACCGGCTATTGGCGCATAAAGGATTTGATTAACTTTATCCGTTTCAAGCTCTATGAGCTCGTCATCGGCAGCAACAAGCGTTCCGGCTGGTTTTAAAATTGTGCCAATCGTAGCTTCGTTGATAGATTCGCCCATAGGGGGCACTTTGACTTCCATTTTCATATAACAATCTCCATTAAAACCATTAGCCATCAAGATTTTCGCTGACCGGCGATTTCAAAAATTGTAGGCTCTTCTTTACCAAAAAGGGCATTGATAATATTAGTGTTTTCTTGCTTATGCATAGCGTGGGAGCCGGTTGCTGGCGATGCGCTGCGCTGGCGGCCGATATAAATTGGATCGATCCCCTTTGGCATAAGTTCGCGAAGAAGCGGACGAATAAAGTCCCAAGCCCCCATGTTGCTCGGCTCATCTTGCACCCAAAAACACTCTTCAAAACCTGCATATTTTTCTAATAAGTCTTTAATCCTTACAACATCGAGCGGATAAAGCTGTTCAAAGCGAATAATTGCCATAGATGCAGTAGGTTTTTTTTCACGAATAGCAATCAGGTCGTAATAAATTCTTCCGCTGCATAAAACCAATTTTTTTGGCTTTTTTGAGGGCATGGGATCATCGAGAATTTCCAGAAAAGAACCTTGAGTGAAGTCCTCTACTTTGCTTACACAAGAAGGATGTCTTAACAATCCTTTAGGAGTGAATACTATCAGAGGTTTGCGCAGCTCGCGCAGCATTTGACGTCGTAATACATGAAAAAATTGAGCAGGCGTAGTTGGCTGCACGATTTGCATATTATTATCACCGGCAAGTGTTAAAAAACGCTCGATACGGGCCGAAGAGTGTTCTGGACCTTGCCCTTCATAACCATGTGGAAGGAGTAACGTCAAATCAAACTTTTGATTCCACTTTTGTTCAGCTGTAGAGATGAATTGATCGATAATTATTTGGGCCCCATTGGCAAAATCGCCAAATTGGGCTTCCCAAATGACTAAGCAATCAGGATTGGCAATGCTATAGCCAAATTCAAAACCTAGCACAGCATATTCAGATAAAAATGAATTGAAAACATCAAAATGTCCTTGATCAGGCTTAAGGTGTTGTAAGGGAATATATCCTTGTTCTTTAACCTGGTCCATCAGCATCGCATGGCGATGACTGAAGGTGCCTCGGCAAGAGTCTTGTCCTGAAAGACGTACAGAGTTCCCTTCCCACAAGAGTGTGCCATAGGCCAACAATTCTGCCATTCCCCAATCTACAAGACGAGCATCCTTATCCTCTTTTATCATGGAGAGCCGCTCTTTGGTCAGTGCAGCTAATTTAGGGTGAACTGTTAAGGTATTCGGAATGAAACAAATGCGTTCAGCCACTTGTTGCAGAATAGCCCTCGGCACACCTGTCTGCACATGTTGAAAGATACCATTGTCCTTGGCGCGCGGCAATTGTTGGGTAACTTTTTCCGCAGGAGCTTTGTTTAGCGTCTTTAAATCGTGTAAGGCATCCTGTAGGCCTTTCTTAAAATCGTTTTCAAGAGATTCTGCTTTTTCTTTAAGAACACCTTGCTGCACAAGGTAATCGCGATAAAGTTCGCGGACGGGTCGCTTTTTGCGGATCTGCTGATATTCCAGCGGCTGTGTAAAGGCTGGTTCATCCCCCTCATTATGCCCGTACTTACGGTAGCAGTTGAGTTCAATAAAGACGTCGCAGTGAAATTTCTGACGTAATTCAACTGCTAGGTGGGTGGCATAGATGCATCCTTCTGGATCTTCCACATTAACATGGAAGATCGGAGCGCCAAAAGCCCGTGCAATATCGGTACAATACGTGGTCGATCTAGCATCTTCAGGTATAGTTGTAAAACCAATTTGGTTGTTCACAACGATATGGATTGTACCGCCCGTTTTATACCCTTCAAGTTTATACATTTGCAGCGTTTCATAAACTACACCCTGTCCAGAAAGGGCAGCATCACCATGAATCAGTATTGGAATGATGCTGTTTTGTCCCTTCTCAAAGGTACGCAAATCCTGTCTAGCTCGAACTTGCCCCTCAACGACAGGCCCTACAGCTTCAAGATGACTTGGATTTGGCGTTAAAATGATTTTTATTTTATGGCCATGCACAGTCTTTGTTTCAGAATTGAACCCCTTGTGATACTTTACATCGCCACTCCCCTCAACTGATAAAGGGGCATGCCCTTCTTCAAATTCGGAAAAGATATCAGCATAGGATTTATCCAGAATGTTGCATAACACATTTAAACGACCGCGGTGAGCCATTCCCAGAATAAATTCTTCTATTCCTAACGAAGCTCCGATATCTATGAGGGAAGCTAGGATAGGAATTAGCGTTTCCCCCCCTTCAAGAGAAAAACGCTTTTGTCCAACATATTTAGTGTGAAGGAAGGACTCGAATAGTTCAGATTTATTAAGATGCTGTAAAATCATCTGTTTTTCTTCTAAAGATAGTTCATTTTTAAAGCGGGATGGTTCTATATGCTGCTGCAACCAGGTTTCCAACTCCGGATTGAGAAATCCCATGTATTCAACACCTATACTGCCGCAATAGATAGCTTTAAGAGCGGTTATAATATCTGCTAAAGAGGCATCTGGCGAATTGAAAAGATCGCCAGAAGGAAATCGTAAAGCAAGATCATTCTCGCTAAATCCTGAAATTTCTAGGCTAAGCTGATGGGGATCTTGTCTAGAATTTGTTTCAAGTGGATTAGTTTTTGCTTGTAAATGACCATAAGTGCGGTAGGCATTAATGAGATTAAAGATGCGCAAATCGCCGGTGGAGTCAGTTTCAGTTTCAGGTTGCTGAAGGGTCGATTGCTTTGCATGCAAACCTTCTCCTTGCGAAATAGAAATGGGATTTTCCAATTTAGCAAACATTGTCTTCCAGGAAACATCCACACTATTGGGATCACTCTTGTAGGATGTATATAGCTCTTCAATGAAGGATAAATTTAAAAATCCACTATCGATGAATGCGTCTAATTCCATACTAATCTCTTTGCTAGTTCAAGTTTCTCTTGTACATGACATAAAATTTATTTGGAAGCAATCATCTGCTTAAATTCTTTATTATTTGCCAACCGCTATCTCTAGATTTAAGATAGTTGGACTGAGTCCATTGTATATTGATGGTTTGCTTAGGCTCTTTCAGAACAGCGGCAAAATTTTCAGCTCTGACAATTACTTGATGGGAAGATGAGTCTATCTTTTTTACTGATATGACATTACTTAGGTCATAATCAATAAAGGAAGGGAATAAAATTTCGATTGGTCCGTTTATAGCATCTGCTTCAATGTGACAAATTCCTGGAGAAACTACATAAAGTGTATTTTTTAATTCTTGGGAGCATACTTTTGTAGTAGAACATTCTTGCACAGTAGTTAATAACACATCTGAGCGATTGTATTTTTTTTTATTAGAAAGTCGGTTTAAAAACTCAACAAGCAGCTCGCTATACCCAGAAAGGTTCAGGCGAATGAACTCGTTTGATTCCCCCATAGGCTCCCCGTTATTGACAGCGATGCTTAAATCTTCAAGGAGAATATCTGATGCTTTTTTAATAGGGACACGTGAATCTTTAATTTTAGCAAATAATGTGGGACTTCCTGGAATGCTCAAGATGTTCGAGCCGGGGTAACGAATTAAAAGTTCTTTCTCAACCAGTTCATGTCGGTTGAATAAACTTTTCCTAGCATCTTCGCGCAGCCCTTTTCCCGCATCTGGCGAATCAAGAAATGCTTTTATAAGATTTAAAAATTCAGCCAACCCAGAGCTCCCCGCACCCACAGTTGAATATGAAGTAAAATTAAAAAAGTTTTTAAAGATGGAGGATGCATATGTGTCGTATGTTGGGTACCAAATATATCCACAACGAGTTCCTGTTTTTCCAAACTGCTTGGAGGCTGAATTGAAACTAAACACATGCTTACCTGAAGCTCGGGCTTCTTTGATCCACTGAATATTTTTTTCAAGATAACCCGTTCCATCGTTACCAAATGCAGAGGAAGCAAAGACGAAGTCTGCAATAATAATTTGAGCATTAGTTAAAGGCTTCCGGAATTTTCCATCTGGATTATTGGGTGAAGTCACAAATTCTACTAATATTTCATCAGGCTCAAGCACAATTTCAGAGGGATTATGAAAGGCAAAAAATCGCGCATTGGGATATTTAAATAAGCCAGTCACGGCGTTGGGATGTCCAGAATAAAAGGGGGATTGTTCTACAAAGACAAATTTTTTATTTGGTTCGGACATCACAATTCCATATACAAGAGCCACAATAAGATGTTTTGATCCTGAGCCTATATAAAAAAGAGGTTTTGGTTTATTTGGATCGATATAGAGTTCTAAATCATTAACGCGCTTATGGAATTCCATAAGTACCTGGCTAGCATGGTCGAAAATATTTTGATTGGAAGGTTGAAAAGGGAGAATTGAAGGAGGTGTGGACTGATCAAGATAAAGGGCATTTTCAAAAAAGGTTTTCTCTTGAGGTTTTAGTAGCCCATATGCTTGGTAAAGTTCTGTAAAAAGTTGAGTTGTGTTAGGTTGTAAATAGATAATGGGAAAATTATGCGAGCTTTTAGGTTCGTCTTCCACTGATTGAATTTGCTCAAATGAAAATAGAAGATAATAGGCGATTAGCAATATTTTAACTGCATACATCGTTCTGCCCACCTTGATTTTAGATTCAATTCTTCAAAATTTGATAATCCTTATAAATTCATTTGGAATCAAGTTTAATTATCACGATTTTAGTCGTTTATTCAGCTCGGGAAAAATTGCTCGGATTTGACCAATCATTTATCTCGATCTAATTGTAAGCACGTATTTTTTTATAGAATTAATCTTAAATTTTTGCTATAGCTTCTACCCAATAATTAAAAGCGATATTTTTCTCCAGCTTTAGCTGTTATTCAACTATTTAATGATTTAAAGATAGGAATATGCGAACCAAAATGTTTTTTATTTTTAAAAAATAAATTTAAATGCAGGGATTATAATGAGTGTGTTAGCTATAAATGATAGAAAATTGTTTGAGGCTTCCGAGAGTATATTTTACCAAGCTCAAATGTGTACAGAAGAAACGATTGATCAGCTGACAAGTACAATAGCTCAAGCTTTTTTTGAAAAAACGCTTTCTGAACCTGAAGAAAGAAAATTATTTTGCAAATCAATATTTGAAAAAATTAGTTCGAAGAATTTAATTACTCCTTTAATAATTTTACAGAGTCCTTTTTATCAAAGCATGCAAGTAAAACGAACAATTCCTTCAGATATCCATAAAATCGTATTAAACATTATTGTCCCTAGCAAACGAAAATCAATCCAAGATGTTCGCCATAAGGAATTAACGTTTCAGGAAGAAAAAGCTATTAACCAATGGTATGCTCAATTTTTAGAATGCTATATGAGTGATGAAGATATTGTTGAAGAAAGTAAAACATTATCCACAGAAGTCAAGGGACAACCAAAAGTAACAATTTTAGAATTAGATGATATGCTTTTTAAAATCAAGAAAATTATAAACGTTGATTTAACGAATGAATTCACAGAAGAAAAATTCAACGGTTTAATTTCAGAAATTGAAAACATTAATTATGACAATTTAAGTCAGGACTTTAAAAATCTACCCCTCGATTCAAATGCTGATAAAAAATTTGTCTTTTATTGTAAAGAGTTTTTTTACTGTTTCTACAAAGAATATGCATCAATAGGTATGCTCGACTCACAAAAACAAGAAATTATAGATGAACTTAAAAATGTGTTTAATAGCAGGTTCCAACCTAAAAAATTTATAACAAAAAAACAAATAGAAGATAAACTTTCTTACATAAAAAAAATCTTAAATTATTCTTTTTCAACTAAAGAATTAACAGAAAAAGAATTAAACGATTTAATTTCAAAAATTTCTAATATTAGTTATGCTAATTTAAATTACATCAAGAAACATTCCATACATTCCGATTTTGTTACCAAATCATTTTTTTCTTTTGAAAATTTATTTAATACTTACGAAGACTTATTTAACACTTATCGCAATAAATATGAATCTTTAGATATGTTCAATACATTAAAAGAAGGTATAATTACAGACCTTAATGTCGTATTTAGAAGAAATTTCCACGATGTAGAAAAAAAATTGATAGATCCTAATGGCTAAAAGGCTAAGATTGGTGATTTTTAATATTTAAACGATTTTAAATATTTTTCTTTTCAATTAACTATCCACCCTGGCTATCTTAAAGCCGAAAAAGATTTGAAAGAGTGTTTCGACCTAGACAAATTAATATTAGAAAAATCCCCTAAGCGTTTCGTCACGTATGATTTATGTAAGGAAGCAGGGCCATACTAGATTAGGCTGGTCAATCTGGCTAAAAATCCCCTGAAAAGCATTTTCCATATTTCTTTCCAGATAGTCTCTTTTAGGTGGAGCAAATGCCCTTCCCCCAGTCGTTATCAGCCCCGGGTGCAGCGATTAGCGGAACCCGGGGATTAGATAATAAAATAAATGCGCTCCGGTAGGGGCGCAAGGAACATAATAGTTCCTAGGGATAGGTCTAGATGATTTTTTGACTAAAAACCCTTCAGATTAACCAGCCTAATACTAGATGGTAAAAATTAAGAAAAAAAACTTTGAGCTACGTTTTGTGATTTCTGCCTCTTAATAGCTTAAGAACTCTTACCCTTTAATGATTTCACTACTCTTTCGGTAAGTTTATAAACTAAATCTTCATGGATAGGCGTTTGAAGGCTATCAAATACACGCTGCACTTCCTTGGCAATATGGCTATCCATAAATGCCCAAAAGATTTTCTTAGCCACCCATCCAGCTAAAATGATCGGCGATGCAGCAATAATAACTGTCCATTTAGTGACACTATAGACAGCACGGAATCCCACCCAATTAAAAAAAGAACTAACACGGTTAGTGTGTTTGCCAAAAACCTTTTTTATACCTCTATTCCAGAAGTCAAAGAATTTATCCTTAACTTGAGTAACCGAATTTGAGATTAATTCAGAGATGGCTTTGTGTGCTGTGGCTTGCATATCCGCTTTTGTTTTATTCAACAATAATTCTTCTGCATGTATTTTCTTGAGAGCTTCTGCTTCGTAAGCATCCTCATCTGCTGAGATAGGCATCTCTTTTAAAGTTTTTTCAAGCGATGGTAAAGCCATATCGATAATTTTTTGCATGGACAACTTTTCACTTAATTGAATTCTTATGATCTGTCCCATTTTTTCAGCGCCAATATTTTTAATTGTATCAAAGTTCATAGCCTTTTTAGCAAAAGAATTAGGCATAATTTGCACAACTTGTTCGAGGAGTTTGCCGCATTCAATATCAAGTTCTTTTTGAATAGGATCTTTAAACTTTTGTACTTCAATAGCTTTTTCTTGAGGGGCATTATAATTTTCTAAAGCCGTCATGATCATTAGATTCAGAGAATGAGGCTCAAGAA
>JACDGH010000115.1 GCA_013815395.1 Parachlamydiaceae bacterium | reverse complement strand
TCTTATCCAATCTGTTAATACCACCCATCAAGTCCATTTTCTGTGTAAACCTTTTAATTTCACCTCCCCCCCAATTCTTCCCAAGAACCGTTATAATTTACTTTAATATTTGCTCTCTTAAAATATGTTCGGCTGATCTTTAGGGACGGGATACGCTGATTCTATCGCCATTCGTATTGCTTGTGATACACCTATCGTTCAGCCTGCTCTTCTGACATGACTACAGACAGTCGGACGCATTCTTTAATTTTTTGGGACGAGAGATCGCAGAAATCAGTAATCTGGGAGCTTCTTTCCCTCCTACTATTGACCCTAGTATAGTTCCTACAACTGCAGCTATTTTCACTATTCCTAATCCCAATCCGACCGTTCCCGCTACTGCTCCTGCTATTACTTCAGCTGCTACTACTACTATTTTTACTGCTGTTACTCCTATTCCTTTTATTATTCAATACACAATTCCAAACCCAATAGAAACAAAGCTTCTGTCCTACCGTCTTTAGAGAATAATTTAGTTCCATTAGGATTAAGTAGCTGATAGTTACATAACATTCCTTCTACATCCTCAATGATATTCCTTATTGGGTAGAGTTTCATATTTATGATCTGCCCCGTGTACTTTAGCTAATGTCACAAGGCCATGACAGCCTTTATGCAGTTCGTTGACCCAAGTTTTATAAGCATAAGAACCAATAGGTCGAGGTTCCCCATTTCCTGCACACTTAGTCCAATTGCCAACAACTAAAGCTTTAATACAAAAACCCAACGACCGAAGCCATTTTTAAATGAGTATATTCTCCAATGGCCTGCAATAGCTTCGTTTCTGAGGATATTGGAGAGACTAGAATCAAGATAGACCAATAAGCTACGTCAAGTCCTTCGCCTTCGCCTAATAATCTTGTTGTTCCTATTGTTATACTAGCGGTTTTTATTCTTTCAATTGCTGCAGCCCTATCATCTTGCTTAAGTTGACCATGGACTAGAACGTGATCCAGTTTCCTTTAGAGAGCATTTCGGATAATCTTTTGGCATGTGCTACTCTATCGCAGAGGATAAGAACGATTAAACTATAAGAATGGTAGGAATAATATAACGATTTCCTTACCCCCATTTTACCATCTCGTTTAATGTATTATTTAATTTTTTATTTTTTAATTACTATTATCGTTATATCGTTATATCGTTATGTCGTTCTATCGCTCATACGCACCCACATACTTTCCAGGGAAATCCAATCCATTTCTAAAAAGTATCTTTTAAAAAAAAATTGCAAAATATCAATTTATAATTTACGGTTGTGATTGCCTTAAGTCCCTCTACAATCTTTAAATCAAAACAGGAAAAATCATTATGAAAGATTATTCTAAAGTCTTTTACAGACTTTTTATATTGTTAGTCCTTTCAATCCATATGCACATCAGTGCTAACTCGTCAGAAACTACAGTCATGTCTTATGTGAGATTATCTGACCACGTTCCTCATAAAGCGACAGCAGATGCAGCTCTTCTTGGAAGATTAGAAACTTCCACCGAAATTCCTGTGACTTTTGTTTTACCTTTGCGCAATCAAAATGCATTAGAGACGTTATTACAACGCCTCTACGATCCAGCTGATCAAGAATATTATGGAAAATATTTAACACCTGAAGAATTTAACGAACAGTTTGCGCCAACCCAAGCTGATTATGATAAAGTAATCGCATATGCAAAAAGTTTAAATTTAGAAATTGTAGGAACGCATTCTAATCGCACTTTACTAAATGTCTCCGCTCCATCAACCTTACTTGAAAAGGCTTTTAACGTCCAGATTGATCAGTATCAATCACTGCACGGACGTACATTTTACGCTCCCACTAACGATCCAGCAGTGCCAAATTCCATTGCTACAATAATTAGCGGCATCGTGGGATTAGATAACCATGCTGTGTGGCGTCCACACCATTATCTTAAAGAAGTGACCACCAAATCTACCGAATCCGAAAAGGTGACAACTCCCTCTTTACTAGCTCCTTCAGGTCCTAACGGCGGCTTATCTCCTCGTGACATCACCACTGCATATAATCTTTCAGGTGTATCTGCTAATGGAACCGGACAACTATCTGGCTATCAATTGAGCGATATTAATACCTACTCGCAGCAATTTGGGCTGCCTCAAGCAGTTTTAACAGACATTATTGTTGATGGTGGACCAGCAGCGGGTATCGATGCGGAAGTAACTCTTGATATTGAATTAGTACATGCCTTAGCTCCGCAAGCCCAAATTTATGTTTATAAAGGTCCTAACTCGAGTCAAGGGGTTTTAGACACATATAATCGGATTGCTACGGACAATATAGCTAAACAAGTAAGTACTTCTTGGGGCCTAGGTGAAGATTTTAAAGCAAACACAACTCAACTCCAAGCTGAAAATGCTATTTTCCAACAAATGGCTGCCCATGGTCAAACAATGTATGCTGCTTCTGGCGATGATGGTGCTTTTGATGACTATCGTGTCAACGGCTCTCAATCTATAGCCGTGGATGACCCTGCTTCTCAACCTTATGTGGTGGGAGTAGGTGGAACTAAACTTACAGTTGACTCACAAAGTGGTGCCTATATTACTGAGTCTGTTTGGAATGGTGGCTTAGGTGCAGCTGGTGGAGGTGGTGTTAGTAAAGTTTGGCCAATTCCTGTTTGGCAACAAAATGTTTCTACCACCTATTCTAAAACCAATCGCAACGTTCCGGATGTTTCACTTAACTCAGATGGTGCCACAGGCTATGCGATATTTCACAATGGACAATGGGGTGTATACGGGGGAACAAGTTGTGCCGCACCCCTCTGGGCAGGCTTTACTGCTAGAGTTAATCAAACATTGGTTGCGAACAACAAACAACCCTTAGGCTTTGCAAATCCTGCATTATATACTATTGGCACAGGACCGAACCATGCCTTAAATTTTCATGATATTAATACAGGGGATAACTTATTTTATCATGCCGGCACGGGTTATGATAATGCTACAGGATGGGGATCTTTTAACGGGGCCAATCTATTGGCAACATTAACCAATTCACTACCTACACCACCACCAGCTCAAAATTTACCACATATAAATATTGTGATGAATCACGCTCAAAATCAATTTTTTAAAGGATCGATTGGAACTTATTTCATAGATATTAACAATGACGGAAAAGCTCCTACAGCAGGTCCAATAACGGTTAGAATAAATCTTCCTCAGGGTTTAAGATATAGATTTCTTAGGGGTTTAGGATGGACTGTTAATGGATCAACCTTAACTTGCACTCAAAATTTCCCTATAAAAGCTGGTTTTGCGTATCCAACGATAATTTTATATGTAGATGTAGCTACTAATGCGCTATCGCTATTAACCACCACAGCCACAGTGTCAGGCGGTGGATCGGTTTCTAGTACGGTTTCTAATCAAACAGCTATCAGATAGTAATACGGATAAAATAGAGAAGGGGGGTAGGTTTAATCTAATCTAACCTCCTTCTCTTATCTTTTATCTTTCTTCTAAGTCTTCATACAATTATGATAAACATCAATAATACCTATTTTTAATTAAGGTTTTCTATGTTCGATAAACCACAGGCCTCACATTCTCTCGGACTCGATATTGATGGCACGCTGGCCAAAGGTGCTGCACTTTCTTATGCCCGCGGAAAGCCTAAATTAGATTGTTTGTTCGAATTCCCTGTTGAAACTTCTAATTCACTAGATTCTGAGAATGTCAAGCCGCTTTACACAACAAATCAAAAAGAGCAATTAGTCAGCCTTGCGCACAAAAACCTAGTTGTCACCATCCTACCCACGCAGGAAGTTTTAGTGCGCCCTCTCGATCTAAAAATAAAAAAAGAAAAAGACATCAATGCAGTCCTTGCCTTTCAATCAGAACCTTTATTACCTTATCCAGTTGAAAATGCGCTTGTAGATAAAATCATTATTTCCAAAGATAAAGAGGGTCATAAATTAACTATTATTGCTGCACGCAAAGATCACCTGACTAATCACATTAAATTCTGGAATTCTTTAGATGTTGAGCCCGAAGATATCACTGCCACGCCAGCTTCATTAGCGACATTTGCAAAAAATTTTTCTTCGCAAGAAGGTATGCTTTACGTATTACATATCGGCTTAGTCAATTCGTGCTGCATTTTAGTTGATAAGGGCAAGTTATTGGCAGCTCAAAGTATCAGTAAAGGTGTTAATTCACTGATCCAAGCCCTGGCGCTGGATAAAAATATCGACTTCGATACAGCCAAACAAATGCTCCCTGAAATGACGCTTAAAACAGAAATACCATCTACCTTAAAAGAAAGCATAGAATTATTGCGCCTTGATATCACTCGAACGACGTATTCTCTAGCAAAACAAGCCAAGGGGCAGGAAATCAATCAGCTTTTATTGACGGGGGAAGGTTCCTGTTTAAATGACCTTGCGGATCTCTTATGTAGTCCTTTGAATAAGACTCTCTTAACACCGCAACCGCAACCAAACTTTGCCGCCGACATTAAGCAATTACAGCAATATGCCATCCCTATAGGGGCAGCCTTAAGCGTTTTGCCAAATTCACAAGAACAAATTAACTTCCGTCAGCATGAATATAATTACCCCACACCTTGGAAGCGCTTAAAGCAACCTATTGCTCTCTATTTGCTCCTCTGTTTTGGAATTGCGGTGTCCTTAGTATTGTTTGGAAAAGCTTATTTAAGCTACAAGGAAAACGATCTTAAACGACATTATCTCGAGCTTTTAAATGTCATGAACAAGCCCTATACAGCTTTTGAAAAGGAATTTGCTGCTAAAGTACTTTTAATTCCCGATGCATCTTCAAGCGAAGTGCCAGCTCTTAGTTCTCTCTCTCAGGAAGACATTAAAGGTCGCTTAAACTTCTTAGAAAAAGAACTGCAATCGATGCCGCAATTTTATCCATTGCAGCCAAACGTTCCATCCGTGAGCGATGTTTTAGCATGGCTAGCTTCACATCCTAATGCTGTAGGACCTGTGCCAACAGGTGGAGGGGCACCGCCAGCTTTGCAAATTGAAAACTTTAATTACACGATTTTAAAACGTCCGGAATTGGCTAAAAAACAAGAAAAATATCAAGTAAAAGTTGAACTCGAATTTTCAAGTCCCACTCCTAAAATGGCCCGTGAATTCCATGATGCTTTAGTGGCTCCAAATGAGATCGTTGATGCCAAAGGTGAAATTAAGTGGAGTTCCAATCGCGATAAATACCGCACTTCATTTTATTTAAAAGATAAAACCGTGTATCCAAATTCTTAAATAAATGTAAGGATCTATTTGATGTTCAGTTCCATTCCTCAAAAAAGGTTATTGCTTTATCTTCTATTGGCTGGTCTAGTGCCGATTTTTTTTGGTTGGCTGACGTTTTCTTCACAGCTTGATTCGGTCTCAAACCTGGAAAATAATATTTTGCAAGTTCAATCCCAAGCCTTCAGTCGCGAAAACAAACAATCGATCAATATGGCTGTAAAACAGCACTATAGCGACGCCGATCATTTTTATATCGATAAAAATCTTGAGTCCATTACGTTACTCGAACCTGAAATCGACAGCCTTAAGAATTTGACGTCTAATCCCAATTTTAATGACGATGAAAATGTTAAAAAGCGTTTTGAATCCCTCTTTGGTCCGGCTAATCGCTTATCATTTACTGAAGGTGTTGTTCAATCTTCACCAGCTTTTCAAGAGGTAACTGAAACTTTAGTGCACCCTGTTGAAATCAACGTGAATGATTTACGCCACATTCTTTGCTTAATTGAAGGGATCCCCATAGGCAATTGCACGCCGGCACCAAATCGTCCCCAGCTAATCGTACTTGATTTCAAAATCGATAAAAAAAGTGTTTCCGAAAAAAATGAAGTGTATCTTTTAAATCTTAAACTTCTTAAACGCGAGTTTCTATAAAATTCATGTTATACTATCAATCAAAAATTTCGCTTTCTAGATGGTTCATTAAATGGACATTCGCTTCATCATTGCTTTGCTTTGTAGCCACTGGCTGTCATTCAAATAGACATAATGCCGAATATCTGAATATACCCACGCTCTCAAGCATTAATATCATCGACCGCAATGGCTTATCAGAAACGATAAGTAGTCAGGAGCGTCTGCAGCAATATATCAATGTCGATTTTTTATCTCCGCAGTCCTACCAAAAAGTATTAAGGGTTTTTAATCGCGATCAACAGGGAGATATTCGTTCTTATATTACTAGCTATTATCCGAATGGATTTCCCCGACAATATCTTGAGGTAATCAATAGCCGTGCTTATGGGGCTTATAAAGAATGGCATTCTAATGGAGTACAAAAGATAGATGCCACTGTTATCGGGGGGAAGGCCGATATTGTTGAAGGAGCCGAAAGAACATGGCTGTTCGATGGCTGCTGTAATGTTTGGGATGAAAATAATAAGCTCCAAGCCATGATTTATTACTCCTCTAGTGAATTAGAAGGCGTTTCCATTTATTATCACAGTAATGGCGTCGTCTGGAAGAATATCCCCTACCATAAAAATCGCATCGATGGTCTCATGGAGGTTTTTCAAGAGGATGGATCTCTTTTACAAAGTATGTATTATCAAAATGGCCAAAAAGAGGGCTCAACGATTAGATTTTGGGCTAAAGATAAAATAGCCTCAGAAGAAAATTATTGTGAAGGCTTTCTGGCATCCGGTCTCTATTACGACCAGGCAGGGGAATGCGTTGCGCAGATTGAAGATGGTAATGGCACGCGCGCCATTTTTTCTAAAAATTGCGTTTCTGAGTTACAAGAATATCACAATGGAATTCTCGATGGAAAAGTGACCGTTTTTGATAAATATAAACGGATGACTAAATATTACCATATAAAAAACGGCTTTAAACGCGGCGAGGAAGTGATTTTCTACGACGCCCCGCGCCTTAAAAAAAATCTTGTTCCAAAAATATCGATGAACTGGTTCGATGGCAAAATTCAAGGCACCGTCAAAACTTGGTATGAAAATGGTCAACCCGAAAGTCAAAAAGAAATGAATAATAATCGCAAGTGTGGTCATAGCACTGTTTGGTACGATGATGGCAGCTTAATGATGATTGAAGAGTACAATCAAGATAAGCTTGTCAAAGGGGAATATTTCCTGAAAGGCGAAAGAGTATCCATTAGCGATGTCTTTGAAGGTAATGGCACGGCTACCATCTTTGCTCCAGATGGTTCCTTTCAGCGCAAGATCATTTATCATGAAGGCAAACCTCTTATCGAAGATTGATGAATACCCAAACGCATGCGAAAATCGGATTTTAGCTTTGAGAAGTGTCCGACATTCGACGATCAAAATCGACCCAATATAATTATATGGGGTCGATTAGGGCGACTTGCAAATCCCCCTGCCAGATTCACTATTAATTTAAATCATATTTTTTGTAAAATTCAATAAATATGAGGCAATTGATCGTTCATCGCTGTCAGAGCTTTCAAGACAATGGGTTGCAATTTTTACAACTTCCGAAAGCTCTTCATAAAAATAGCCTTTATTAAAAATCTGAAATAGCATTTGCATAGCACTTATTCTATGTGATACGTTTTTTTCTTTTATTCCGTTAAAAATTGCTTTTTTTATAAGGTGCCTCACCTCTTCATTATTAAGTATTCCTGGAAGTTTAATAATATCACGCATAATTTCAAAGCTGGGTTTTATTTTTTTTAAAAAATCTATTAAAAATATTTCATTTTTCCAGATTTCTTCCATTTTTTGAAGCCTTGCATCATCAGGGTTGGCGGCACCCTTTGATATAAGAAGGCTAATATTTAATAAATTTAAAAATTGATCTTTTGCCACTTCAAGGCCCTGCGGGTCTTTAATATTCCAAGAAAATGTGAATTGCTCATTTGAACATTGTATGGGACCAGAAAGAGACACCAATCCTGCATGATCAAGAGA
>JACDGH010000114.1:5885-7981 GCA_013815395.1 Parachlamydiaceae bacterium | reverse complement strand
GTATTGCGCTTTGGCAAGAAGCAGCCGATAGGAGTGTCAGAAGATAAGATACCGGTGCATCTCCAGATAGCATTGACGCCTATAGGAACACTGCAACTGAGAATAAAAGCTTTGCAAACGGAACATTTTTGGGCGCTCGAATTTCAATTAAAATCAGCTTCGGGACAAGAAAATAATTTGAAAGCGCCTGCAGCTCGGGCAACGGATGAAACATTTGCGATAGGCTATCTTAGGGAAGCTGAAGAAGTGATTCAGTCCGTTTTTTCAAATTCCGGCTTAATTAAGCCTGGACGTTTGATGGAAAAGCTTGAAGAAGTGCTTAAGATATCCCGTCGCGACTGGCCACCCAGTCTAATGCGTGGCTTAGCCGATTACGCCTTAAAAATTGCTTCGCAGAGAAAAGTTAGCGAAGAGTGTTGTGCTAGATGGTGGAATTTAATCGGCTTTTTAATGCGTCCGGGATTTGGATATCCCTTAGACGATTTTCGCGTGAAGGAATTATGGAAAATTATCTTAAATGAGTCGAAAAACCTCTTATCGCAAGAGATAATGATTCAGATGTGGATTTGTTATCGAAGGATTGCTGGTGGTTTGAATAAAGGGCAGCAATTACAGCTGGCAGGGGAGTTAATCAATGTACTTTTGCCCAAAAAAAATTCTAAAATTATATATAAAAGCAAAACGGATGCTTACCCTTTCTCAGAAATGATTCGCGCATTGGCATCTTTTGAGCTGATTGACACAGGAATTAAAATACGGCTGGGAAGTGCCCTTATAGCTCGCATCGTTGAAGGTGCAGGTGAAGCAGTAGATTTCTGGGCTTTAGGTAGATTAGGATCGCGACATTTGTTGTATGGTTCTATCTTTAACGTACTTCCACGTGAAGCCTGCGAGAAATGGATAACAAATCTGCTCGAATCGAAATTGGTTCTTAACGAACGTATGGCATTTCTTTATGGACAATTAGCTTTTAAAACGGAGCATCGAGAAATAAATATTTCTAAAGAGTTGGTTGATAGAATTTTTATGAAATTTACGGGGACATCTTATATTGAGCGCCTTCAAGAATTATTGCTTAAAGAAAATCGACTGAATCAGCAAGAGCGCGATCAGGTTTTTGGCGATCATTTGCCTGCTGGTCTAATGATAGAAACGTAAGCAAAGCTCGTTTTAAAAATGATATGATTAAATAATAATTGTAGGTTTACTACCGGAATTTGAAGTATATGTAAGATTTACTTCTATGGCAGATTCTGGAATTTTCATTAATTCCATTACTTTTTTTATCGTTGCCTCAATTTTTTCTTGAAGGTGCGGAAATTCCAAATTTTTTCTTTAAGTATCTTCGCATTTGTCGGGTCAACTTTCTCACCTAAAGGATCGATTGCATTCTCTGGATCATTTATTTCTATATTAAATTCATCTAATTGTCTCTGAATAAATTGATCAATTTCAAGGCGTATCCATCCTCTTTCCTCTAACACCTTGGTTGAATGAATTTTGCCGGAAGAAGAAGGCCCTGAAAGCCAAATTATTCTAGGTGAATTCGCAGCATCTGATTGTTGAGATGAATTTGTTGGATTCATTGATAATTCCTCTTTAGTTATAATTTAATTATGTCAAATTAATATATATTGTTGCAATAATTGTTTTTTTTGAAATTTGTTTTATTATTTGTTTTCAAAAAAATTTATGTGTATATTACAATGCGTGCGATATTTACAATATTTCGTTATCATTTACTAAATAATCAATTTATTTTATAATTATGATAAGTAAAATTGAATTATAAAATATTAAGAATAATACCGATTTATTTTGGAAAGTTTTAAGGGAAATGTATGCTACCACTTGAACACTCCCCATCAAAGGCTTTAAACGCAAAATTAGATGGGCTAACTAGGCAATCACCGAAAAAAAATGAGCTTGAGAAGGAGCTTTATACTTCTCTAAGTGAACATCTTATATCAGCCCAACTTTTTTTTTCCTCAATTGAAAAATTCTCAGGCAAGCAATTATTCTCTTGGCTTTCTGTTTTCGATGAGGATTGCAATAAAGTCCACATCCTATGCCAAAAAATCCTCAAGGGTGATATT
>JACDGH010000114.1:0-5875 GCA_013815395.1 Parachlamydiaceae bacterium | reverse complement strand
ACTGATAGTTGTGCCTTTATTGCAAATGACAGCCAAATTAGAAAGCAGCATTAAGCTTAATCCTTCAAAATCAACGGAGGAAGTTTTAAAACACTTACGCTTAGAAATCGATGAAATTCACGAAACTATTAAATTAAATTCATACTTAAATATTAAGGAGAAATTTCAAAGCGAAGAAGCAATAGGAAATACTGAAATCCCCTCCAGTGAGGATACACTGAGACCATTAAGTGAACGGTATTTTCTGCAACTACCGTCCGGAAATAATCTGAAAATCACCTCTCCTTCTTGGGGGCTGAACCTAAAGAGCCTCACATTGGTAGCGCTTTTCTGCATTGGATCTTTCAGTCACCAGCTTGAAGTTGGTGCTTTGGGCGGTGGCATTCATAAGATTGAACCTATAAATAATGTTGTATTAACAGCATCTGTAGAAAAGGTGGTAGAGGTTGCTACTAATTTGTGGAAATCAGGGGAAAATGATCAAATGAATGAGCTTGCACAAGATTTTATTGTAGAAGAACCAACCTCTTTCTGTCTTGCAAGTTCTCCTTATCTAACCCCAACCTCTAACCTTTTCAGTATGATCGAGACCTCAACCGCGCTAAATCCATCAACACTTTTAGCCGATCTCAAATTGGATCCTGCCGATGTGACGAAATGGAAGGGTATAATAAAAAAAAACGTTGTAAAATTTAATGTAAAGAAGTTTGAAGACTTTTTAAAGCTTATCATCGAAATGGTCAAACACGAGCCAGGCTATGCGGCTCTTCTTCAACTAGAAGATTACCAAGGACTTGGTCCAATCTCTTGGGCAGCTATGGCAGGAAAGAAAGATCTCATTCAAGAACTTATAGGTCTTGGATTAGACGTAGACGCTTTAAGTGTTAAAAAAGGCAAAACCCCATTCCAATTATCCATAGATACTCTCGAGAAGACAGATAGCAATATAGCCTTTGCTACCTTTCTAGAAACCAAAACTAATTTGAATGCTTTAGACCAAACTGGAAATACAGCCCTACATATTGGGGTCAGGTGTTTCTCAAAAAAAACGGTCGATAAATTGATTTCTGCGGGGGTAGACGTCAATGCGGTTGATAATCAAGGCAATACACCTTTACACCTCGCGTGCACATTTAATCAAAAAAAAATAGTTGAAATGCTTCTTAAGGCCGGTGCCAAAATCAATTTACCCAATGAACTTGGCATTAACCCTATGCATATAGTGCGTCTTAAAAAAGACAATACAATTTTATCAATCTTTGAAGAAGTTGGAATCAAAATTGTCGATTTAGAAATTCCCAAAGAATCATCCGTTCTAACTTTTCGAGGCCACGTAGACGAATGGTTGGCCAGGTATAATCCGTTGAATTTATTTCCTATTGGGATCCCAAGTGTATGGCACGTAAAATATCTATCCCATTCCTGGGAGTTAGGCGGAAAATCTATTGCCAATGGGATGCTTGTTGAGCACGGTGGCTTTGACTTCCGGTTAACATCTAATTACATAATAAATTCACTTCAGGAATTTGCCCAAAATTATCCAGAAATCGCTGGAAATCACTTAACGGCCATTACGGATGCGTTACTTGATACTTCATCGCTATTTTTCTCCAATCGTATTCATATAGAAAATTTTAAGAAGGGAAAGCCAGTGATCATTAACTTCGGAGTGAGAACGAAAGGTTTGTTCTCAGGCCACGCTATATCTGTTGTCATTCAAGGATCCACCATTATGATCTGTAACAAAGGTTTTGGAACCAAAAGACCCATCGAAGCCTATGACATCGACCCCAACGAATTTACTCTAGAAGTCTTAGCCGAAATTCAAATGCTCTCCTCTTTTTCTCACATTGATCAATTCTATGCTGCATTCGGAAAAGGAATAGATAGATCCAAGGAACCAGGATATTTGCTGACCCGTTTAAAATCAAAAGGAATTACCCCAGCCTGTCAATGGCTTGAAGGCCTGTTACATTCTACAACTCATCAGTCCATGGGAAACTGTGCATGGGAGAGTGTGGAGACCGCTGTTTATGCTTCGGTGGCTTTAAGCTTTGTCGATCAAGGCAAGGAAGGTAGGAAGAAAGCTTATGAGCTCTTCGATAGCTGGCAACAGTTCACAAAATTGAAAACGCTGGAAGAATATGTTCAGCAATCTGAATTAATTCCTCATATAACAAGTGAAAGTGAAATGAGAAGTATCTCAAACAATCTTATTAATATCTTTAAAAAAGCCGCCGACATTCCCTGGCGACTTGATTTTCAAAAGAGAATAGAAGATTTACGAGCTTTAGCTATAGACCTTCAAAGTCAAGGGTTTAAGGGAAAATCTTATATTGGAGAGTTTGCAACTAAGATATATAACAAGATTTTCGGCATAACACCTTAGAAAAAATACGGTAAAAACGATGAAACGTTAAGAACGATAAGAACGATAGAACGATATAACGATAAGAACGATAGAACGATATAACGATATAACGGTATAACGATGGGAACACTAAGAGCCGTGGTAGATAACAAATAGGTCATTGCATCTTGACACTGGTTTCCACCAATTAAAGGCCCTAATTAGATCAGTTAATTTTTCCCTCAGTATGCTCTGTGGGCGCTGTGGCCTCAGTTTTTTTGTTTTTGGCAAAAATAAAAATTAATAACTAAAATTCAAAGAATTAATTAACAAAATTTCCAGACCTATTTTTATTGTCGTTATTATCAATCCTTATTATCCTTCCTATCGTTATTGTCATTCTTCTTCTTATCTATTATCGTTATATCGTTTTATCGTTATTGTCGTTATTATCGTTTTATCGTTTTATCGTTTATTGTTTATTGTTTCTCAGCTTCTCTGCTTCTCAGCTTCTCAGCTTATCAGCGATCCCTCCGACTCTGGGTTTCCCCTTGGTTTCGAGAGTATAAAAGCGATCCTATGAAGATCCACATTCACTTCCACTCACCCACCCTTCAGTCAATTCTTCCAACCGTCCCCACTCTATCCCCCACCTCCATCCACCTCCATCCACATCAACCTAAATTACCACCACGGTTAGGTATATTCAGATTATTAGTATAATCGGTGTATAATTGGACGAAAAGTAATCGCTTTTATGTTATAATGGCATCTATAATAGGTCGATCAATTTTCATTTTTAAAACTGCTCAGATAAGCGCTAATACACTGTAAAATATATCTCGAGCTAGATCTCGAGCTAGGTATAGATTTAACCCCATATTGATTATACAATGATAGCATTGCCCAAACGATTAAGGAAATTTCAATCTCGCGCTAGCAAGTACTTGTCTGCTGGATACGTGCATGACATCGAATTTGCTGGAGGTACCTATCAAGTTCTTGTATTTGATCCAGAAACAGATAAAAAAGAATGGGCTTTTCTACAACTAGATGGCAAAGGTAAATTGAAAGATAGTTTTTGTTCATGTTGCGAGAGTGAAGCTGGCCATGATTGTGTTCACATGGCGGTAGCATTACTGTATATTATTGGTGGACAAGATGCGCTTTTGCATATTCGCTTTGAAGGATCTTTATGGAATCATCTCTTCTTACATTGCTCAGAAAATATAGGAACAAATTCTGATGATCTTAAAAAGCAAGGGAATGCACGCTATATATTTCGACAACCTGGTGGAAAAATTATCTTTTCTGTCGCAGCGCTTAGTCCAGACGCAAAAACATCTCTTGAAAAAATTCTTTTCCATCGTAGAAGGGAAACAGAAGAGACCTCTTTAAAATTTTCAAACTTGTCGCCTGAGGAAATTGCCCTTTGGCGTAACGGAAAACCTACGCCGAAGTTGAGCTATGATCTTTCATTTTGGAACGATTTGGCTAAGTTGGTGATGTCATGGCAAGAAGAAGGGCAGCCTTATAAAATTACATTTGGTTATGCTGAAAATAAGCTGCCCAATTATTTGAAAGCAGAGTTTTCTGAACTGGAATTGGAGTTTTATCTTTCAGAAGAATTGCTTCCACAATTGATTCCCACTTTAGCGACAGTTAATTCACCTTTAGTGGTGCATAATACCCCCTGCGATGAAATAGAAAAGATAGTTTATGATCAAAATAAAAGATGTTTAGAAGTTATCCCCAAAGCCAGGATTGAAACTTTACCGGAGCAGGCGAAAGGGAACGGGATCAATCTTTCCGATTGGACATTTGTTCCAGGAGATGGCTTTTACTCCAGAAATCGTCACTTTTTGCTAATTGAACCAGAATTGACCAATTCTGTTTTAGAAAAAGCGTTAAACGAATACGCTATTACTATCAAAAGTTTAATTGAAGGTTGCATTATACACGACACACCTGTGTCATTATCGTACGCAATGACTTTCGATTCCCTTTGGAACTTGCATATTTGCGGTTATTTATTTAATTCTAACGATTTATCAGCAGGCGAATCTTACAGCCTTGGGGGTTGGGCCTATCTCGATAATGATGGATTCTATCGCCTGGAAGAGCATTATTTTGAAGACTTGGAAACAATCATTCCAGCGGGAGAAGTGTCGGATTTCATAACTTTTCATGCGACCTGGTTAAATAATCAAATAGGCTTTACTACGCATATCTCGCATATTGAAGCTGAGATCTCTTATGAAGTAAATTTAAACCATCAATTGATCTTTTCACGGCGTTTGATTGAAGAACAGGAAGGCTCGGGAACGAAGGATTTTGGAAGATGGGTTTATGTAGAAGGTCAAGGTTTCTTTGCAAAAAAAAGTTTACAATCGAATTTGCCAATTCTTGCCGGCAGGCCCATTTCTCCTGATCAGATTCCTGCATTTATTCGTGAAAATCATACGGATCTATCTTTGATTAAACGATTTTTTATAGATAAATGCCCTGTTGTTAAAGCAGGCTTAAATATTGCCTTAAATAAAAAAGATCAGATCTCTATTACACCGGAATATCATTTATTATCTGAATATCAAGATAAGGTTCTCTATTTCTTCGATGATTTTGTCTATTTATCCGGAGAGGGATTTTATGAACTACCAATTGATCAAAGGCTTCCGGAACGATTTAAAGAACCTGTAATTATTAATAGCGAGCAATTACCCCATTTTTTACAAGTTGAATTGCCAGCCTTGGAGCCATTTGTACATAACATAAACCCTAGACTGCGAATAGCAGCAGGTGGTCATCTTCTTGCGAGTTCAATTGAACAGAATGCTTCTGAAGGGAAAGCAGATTATTCATTGCAATTGAAGTACACTACTGAATATGGGGCTGTTCCTGTAAGCTCTTTATGGTGGTCATTTAAACAGAAAAAGCGTTTTGTTTTTTCTGAGGCGGGCCTAGTGGATTTATCTGATAAGAGGTTTAGCTGGTTTAAGACTTTGCAAAAGGACAAAGTTGATCGTCGCAGTAATCATATAGAATTGACTGTTCTTGAGCTTATGCGCTTAAACGCTTCTGATGAAATTGTTATTTCACCCGAAAAAGAAAATCAGCAATCGAAAGAGCTTTTAGATGAGCTTAAGGAATGTCGTGTTTCTGAAGAGCCTGATCTTACTGGATTAAAAAGCAAGCTTAGGCCGTATCAACAAAAGGGTGTGGACTGGCTTTGGTTCTTGTATAGACATGGTCTTTCAGGATTGCTTTGCGATGATATGGGACTCGGAAAAACACACCAAGCTATGGCGCTGTTAGTCGCTGTGACAAATTTTTGGCGTAAAAAGAACGATGGAAAAAAACGGCACTTTCTAATTATTTGTCCCACATCTGTCATTTACCATTGGCAAGAAAAGTTAAGTGATTTTTTACCAGATTTGAAGATTTGGACTTTTTACGGTGCAAAACGCAGTTTAGATTCGTTTTATGAGGATTGTGATGTTTTACTTACCTCTTATGGTGTATTGC
>JACDGH010000113.1 GCA_013815395.1 Parachlamydiaceae bacterium | reverse complement strand
GTCCCAGGCGTCCAAAATCTTTTTCCCCACCAATGCGCGCTAATCCAAGAATTATTGAAGAGGCAACCAGGGGAACTACAATCAATGTCAAAGAATTAATGAATAGTTTTCCCACAAGGTCGTAAAATGAATAAAATGTGACCCCAAAAAACCCTGCCGTGGAGCCCGTTAACGTCCCACAAATAACCCCTAAAAGAATTGCTAACAAAACCGTCCACGGCGATTTTTTCTTTTTAATTGTCATCAGATTTTGCTCTTAAATGTTGAAAAAATATTAAGATAATCATCCCTACCAAAACGAATAAATGCAAGATAATTCACTGTAACTAACCAAAATGGCTGTGATCAAAAGTCCCCACGTGTTAAGATAGTAAAATAGGGACGAATGATTCGGCCGGACCTTAGGTCGTGAAAAAAAAATCAACCCTAGAACTTTAAAACAAATTGGAGATTATATGGCTAAAGGACTCGATTCACAAAAAACTGATAAGAAAAAACCTACTTTAACTTTAAAAGAAAAGCGCGAAAAGAAAAAAGAGAAAAAAACTAAATAGTTAGAGTATGGAGCCATTGGGCCGCTTTTATGTATTGTAGCGGCTTAAAGGAAAACGCAGAGACACGCTGAGAAGGGCTTGTTCCCCCTTTCGGTCCTTGAATACCCCTCTGTGTTTTCTGTGGTAAAAAAACTACCACAGGGATCACAGAGAGCACAAAGGGGTACAATGACCAAGAAGGTAAACAAGTCCAAGAAACTTGCGCACACAGAGGATCATTCCCACTATTTGCCCATGTAACTTATTTATCAATTACACATTTCTCAGCGCCTCAGCGTTTCTTACCCCCTTACTGCGTTTTTTCCTTAAACCTCTAAAATCTTCCTTGTCCCTTCTACCTCATATTAATTCGGATAATAAAAAACATGTCATTATTACTTAGCTGTCAATCTCTTGCCAAGTCCCATGGTTCAAGGCAACTCTTTAAAGACGTATCATTTGGAATCTTCCGCGGCGATAAAATCGGCCTTATCGGACCAAATGGCGCAGGCAAATCAACATTACTCAAAATATTGGTCGGGATCGAAAATTCTGATAAAGGCACAGTTTCATATAAAAAATCTGTGCGCATAGGATATGTGCCCCAAACTTCTAGCTACACATCGCAATCTGTGGAAGAAGTCGTCTTTAATGCTATATCGGGACAAATGAATTTACCCGATTACGAACGTCACACTCAAGTAGCCATCCTGCTTTCCAAGCTCGGCTTTAGCGATCCACAACAAGAGGCACAAACTTTATCAGGAGGGTGGAAAAAGCGATTAGACTTAGCTAAGGAACTTATTAATTCTCCCGACATCTTATTGTTGGATGAGCCCACAAACCACCTTGATCTCGAAGGCATCTTATGGCTGGAAAATTTTTTACAAACTGAAAATATTGCTTTCATCATCACCAGCCACGATCGCTATATTTTACAGAACGTCACCCATAAAATGATGGAGCTTAACTCAATATATCCGCAAGGCACTTATACTGTTGAAGGTAGCTATTTGGAATTTATTGAAAAAAAAACAGAATTTATCGAGCAGCAACTACAATCTGAACAGGCACTTTCCCAAAAAGTTCGCAACGAAATAGATTGGCTTCGTCGCTCCCCTAAAGCCCGCACTACCAAATCAACCGCGCGCATACAAAGTGCCAATAAATTGATTCAGGATCTCGACAATATAAAAACAAGAAACAAGCAGTCCACCTCTAAGATCGACTTCGAATCCACAGATCGGCAAACCAATAGATTAGTTTCTATTAAAAATGCGGCTAAGTCATTAGGTGGCCGTGAGCTATTTTCTGGACTCGATATCACTTTAAGTCCAGGAATGTGTTTAGGTATTGTCGGACCCAATGGATGCGGTAAGAGCACACTCCTTAAAATGATAGCCAAAGAGATCCAACCGGATATTGGGACAATAAAATATGCTGATGGTATTCGGATCGTATATTTCGACCAATATCGTCAACAACTCCCCCCAGATGCAACATTGAGAAGCGCCTTAGCGCCCGAAGGCGATACTGTCATTTATCGAGGTTCGCATATTCATGTAAACTCTTGGGCAAAACGTTTTTTATTTACGCTAGATCGAATGGACTTACCCGTGAAGCAATTATCCGGGGGAGAACGCGCTCGCATTCAAATAGCAAGATTAATGCTCCAACCTGCAGATTTGCTGCTACTTGATGAGCCCACCAACGATTTAGATATAGCCACGCTAGAGACATTAGAGGAAAGCCTATTAGAATTTCCTGGCGCCATAGTTTTAATTACTCACGATCGCGCCCTGCTAGATCGTTTAGCCACAAGCGTCATCGGTTTAGGGCTTCCCGGTGAAATCCCCATTTTAGCTGACTATCGCCAGTGGGAAGCCTATGTGGAGCAAAAAAAAAGAGCAGTCCCTCAAACAACAATTGCTAAAAATGAACGCATTGAAAAAAACCCTTCCTCTGACTCGAAAAAAAAACTATCTTATAAAGAGATGAAAGAGTTAGAGCAGATGGAAGTTAAGATTACAACTATTGAAGGGAAGATCGCCACTTTACATGCGAGTATGCAAAAGCATACCGAAAGTAATGATCTTACCGAGTTGCAATTGACCTGTAAACAATTAGAAAGTGCACAGCATGAACTAGAATTGTCATTTCAACGCTGGCAAGAACTCGATAGTAAAAATCATTAGAGGGAATGGCTAATGAATTTTTCATCCCCTCTCTAAATAAGGATTTCTCATGAACGGCAAAGTAACAAGTACTACCAACTTAGACGTGATAGCAAAACAAGCGATGCGGGATAAAGATCTACTTTCTGACTTTTCTAAAGAGGCTCTAGATGAAGTTAGCTTGTTACAAAAAACTACAATTCCTTTGTCAACAATGCAGGTACGCGACATGCGTAACCTGTTGTGGTTTTCGGTTGATAATGATGATTCCAAGATCTGGATCAGATAACTTATGCAGAAAGTTTAGAGGGAGATAAGCATCGAGTTTTAGTTGCTATAGCAAATGTAAGCTATTTAGTAAAAAAAAATACTGCCATCGATGCGCATGCTCTTCACAATACCACCTCTGTGTATACCCCTTCTGAAATCTTTCCTATGCTTCCTGTAAAATTATCTACAGATTTAACATCGCTTAATCCGAATGAAGACCGCCTGGCTTTAATTTTTGAAGGTGTGATTTCTAAAAATGGGTCACTAGAAGAATACGATATCTATTTAGCCTATGTTCACAATTATGCAAAACTTGCCTATAACAGCCTAAGCGCTTGGTTGGATGGGACGACCCCTCCTCCTTCTAGTATTGAGAAGACACCTGGCCTCATTGAACAAATCCGCTTGCAAGATTCTATTGCGACTGAACTTCAATTATTTCGTCAACAAGAAGGCACACTAAGCTTAGAAACCATTGAACCTCAAGCGGTTCTTTCAGAAGGCACCGTTGTCGACATTAAACCTGTTACTATCACTAGGACCCGCAAGCTAATTGAAAATTTTATGATCATTGCAAACATGATCTCTGCAAAATATTCTGAAAAATATGCCATACCACAATTGAGACGCGTTGTTATTGTCCCAAAGAGATGGAATAAAATTGTAGAAATTGCCGCAGCACGAGGAGAAAAACTCCCCTCAGAACCGGACGCTCCGGCGCTAGAAAAATTTCTCATTGGACAAAAAGAAGCTTCACCTGTAACATACCCAGATCTTTCCCTTACGATTATTAAACTACTTGGGAAAGGTGAGTATCGTGTGGCTATTCCTGGTAAGCCCGCCCCGGGCCATTTTGGACTCGCTTTGCGCAATTACACTCATTCGACAGCGCCAAACAGGCGTTATCCGGATTTAATTACACAAAGAATATTGATAGCTAAACTAACTCAACAATCTCCTCCATATAGCACTGAAGAGCTTTTTGCTTTAGCTGACCACTGCACTCAAAAGGAAGATGATGCTGAAAAAGTGGAACGACGCATGCAAAAATCAGCGGCGGCCTTGGTCTTATCTTCAATGATCGGCAATGAATTTAAAGCAATTGTTACAGGTGCGAACGAGAAAGGGACCTGGGTTAGATTGCTCGATCCACCCACAGAAGGTAAACTTGTCAGAGGCAATTTTGACCTAGATGTCGGAGACCATATTAACGTAAAACTTATCCATACGGATGTATGGAATGGGTATATTGATTTTGAAAAAATTTAGAGGTATTCATGCAAGCGTCTTTATGTTTAGCGCCCTTTCGTCAAACTTTACAATCTTGGGCGCATGTAGATAGCTTAGATGACTTTACCAATAAATTTGCCGATACCGTATTGGGCACTTCTCAGGAGGCCCCGTTATTAAATTCTGATGTGGCAAAAAGAGTTTGTGAAGCCATCTCAGAATGGATTCGAGGTCATGAATCACAATTTACTGCGGAAGATTGTCCTAATCTCGTAAAGCTGCAACAACTTGCCCGCAATTTTGAAATCTGCACTGGCAGGAAAGGTTACTTAGACAGGCCGACCACTTTAGAAAAAACAATTTCAGCTGCTATTATATTGACAGAGCATTCTAAAAATTCTTTTGTCATCTATCCTAATTCCTCACATCCTCTTAAGGAAAATAGCGTTAAGGAACATTGTAAAAATATTCTAAACCCTGGTCGAATAAATCCCCCTAATCAGACTTTATTTATTTCGAAATCTAAGGTTATGGCTTTCGTGGAAAATGCACGAGATCAGTTTAAATCGGACTGTAATATTTCCAAGCAAATGATCGCTATCTATTTTAAAAATGCTGGTCTGAATGCACAAAACAGTTTTTTTTCTTTCTTAAGACCTGATGACGATATCTTTTTCTCTCACATTATTTCCTCATTGCCCCAATCTATGACCCACTGTAATTTAGCAAGGTGTGCCTTATTACAAGATCAACATGTAGAGATGATCGTCAACCGATTGAAAAAATTACAATCGTTGGATATATCCTATTGCCCCTTACTCACGGATAAAACCATTGAATCTATTGCTAAAAGTCAATTGCAAATCTTAGCTTTGGCAGGATGCAACTTAACCAATCAAGGCGCAGCAAAGATCTTTGGTGGTTTAATTATGGAAAGTTTGGAAACACTAGACCTTTCACGCTGCAATAATTTAACGGATGAATTTGTTGAAAATATTGACTTAGAAATGAATGGAATGCTTCTTAATAACAACATTAGCTTGAAGAATCTAATTTTATTCGAATGCCCCAGACTATCTCATGATGATATCTTGAAACTTTCTACTCTATTAAACGTAAATATCCCAAGCCAATACAATCATCCTGAACTCAACGAAATGATTAATAGAGCTAATCGCTATTGCGAATCTAAGACACAGTAAAGACTATTAAGATGCCAAATATTGCCAGTAACCCCTATCGTTAACATGTCCCCGCTTTCGACATATTCCGATGGGGCTCTGCCCCCTTTTGAACGTACAGTATAAGGATAGGGCACATCTGATAACTTGTCCGAAAGCAGTGGTAAATTGAGTTCTTTTGCCCTGCGCTTAGCCCCATTATTTAAGGCTGTAGTTATGGCGGCATCCATTGGAGTTTTTGGATAAATATACTCTTGAAATAAAACATTCCTACCTTCCGAATCACATAGAAGCCGCAACACAGACCTTGCAATAGTTTTCCCTTCCTCATCACTAACAACCAGAACTCGATTTTTACCGTCGATAAGGTAGGAAAGTAAGCACTTAGAAAAATCAGGGGATCTATCTACAGATTGACAGCTTTGGGTAGAAATTTCTGTTCCTAAAAGCAAAAGAGTGCAAGGGTCGTCTGTATCTCTAACCAACCAGCCATCATACTGACTTACTTGTCTTGTTGCTTGAGGGGACTGGAGATGGCCGATCACCTCTTTAAGATCTTCACAAAGCTGAGGACGATTTTCGGTTGAACCCTGCGGATATATGCTATTTAAGGCTTTCGAAAGGGATTCCAATTTCATTTTAATCTCTATATTGGAATAAGGAGCATCAGGGTACATCAAATTGATTACTTGTAATTGAAAGCTGCTCATTTTTTTTCCCCATAAATCTCTTCCTTGAAGTTTTGCAGTCAAAATTCCTTTAAGTTCTTCAATTTTAGTCGGATTAGATAAGGCTATAAATAGTTCGGAATAGTTATTATCTAAATGATTCTCTTGAAGGATTTTTGTTCGAAAAAAATCGACGCAATCAAAAACTTTTTCCTGTCGTACACTAACAGAATCTGAAGTAAATAAGTCATCATATATTGCACCCCTTTCCCATTTCTCTTTGAGCCCTTGTCCCTCAGGCCCACTAAAAACAGTTTGTAGGTGCAAATTGTTATTAGTTGTGTACCGCATTGCGGGAAAACTCCCTTCCAGAACACTGCAGGCGAATTCCCGCAAGCGCTCCATATATTCTTCACGCAAAAAGCCCAATTGCATAAGTGTTGCAGCGTAGCGAAAAATTGCATCTGGCTGCCGAAATAATCCAAAGGTATTTAGGAATTTTTCAGCACAGTTTTCTATAGAATCTAATCCTAAATGCTTCTTAAGGACATGATTGACCAAAGGATCTAGTCCTTTATCTGGATCTGCATTTATTAAAATTTCTGTTTCGCAGAATCCAAGTAGAAAAGCAATATTTTGTGAATTTTTAATTAAAGAATTTGTTGTAAGTGGTTGGCAACAAACAAAATTACAAAAAATTAAGCGTTTATTTTCGATGCTAATTTTTTTTTCATTAACTAGCTTCTCCAGGTTTTTTATGAATGGATTTCGAACGCGAGTATTTTGAAAAACACGAGTTTTGATAATATGAGCAATAGAAACTTTATCCTTTTCTAGCATCAGAGGATCCATAAACATGCAAATGAGAGGTGTAAATGATTTATTTTCGGTCAAATTAAAAAGACCCTCCCAAGACTCAATCCTACCCTCAGTTCTAAGAGCTTCCACAACACTGCTTATTAAACTAAAGCGAAACTCGGGTTCTCTGAAATCGAATAGCTCTTTAATAATAGGCAAGCCTCTCTTTAAGCTTTTAGGAGATAGATTATAACTTTCACAAAGCACAAGAAATGAAGCTAGACAATGAATAAGCGGCTTCCTAATAAAAAGATCTCTTTGTCTGCTTATTTCATCTATAAAAGGACTAAAATAAGTGTCATATAGACTTTTTTCTGCATGTTGATTTAAATCATGAATAGTTAATTCTGAAGGGAGGCAATTGCTTATTCTTTTTAAAACCAGATCTGCGGTATCATTTGAATCCAAAAGTTGTCCAGCCACAATTTTTGCAATTTCAAAGCAGTAAATTGATTTTGTAATTCTATAATTTTTAATGTTTTCGCAAAAATTATTTACACTTTCCCTTGCAGCTAATTTAGCAATTTCAAAGGACTGCTCCTGATTAAGATGGTATTCGGGAATATGTTCAGAAATAGCCCATCCATTTCTAGCAGCGACTATTTTTGCTATCACAAAACGTTGCTCAGGACTAAGGTCGTAATTAGAAATATTTTGTGAAACTGCCATTACATTACTTGCAACCGCAATCATAGCAATTTCGAAGCGCTGTTCTTGGTTTAGTCTATAATTAAGTATACATTCAGAAACTCCCCTTGCATTTTGTGACACAGCAATTTTAGCAATCTCGAAGCGCTGTTCTTCATTTAGGAGGTATTTAGCTAAAGTTTTTGATATAGCCTCTTCATTATATGCAGCCACAATCATAGCAATCTCGAAGAGCTGATCTTGATTAAGGTCATATTTAGCGATTAATTTAGATATCGCTTCGCCATTCTGTACAGCCACAATCTTAGCAATCTCGAAGCGTTGTTCCTGATTTAAACCTAAATGAATGATGATTTCAGAAAGCTCTCCACCGCTATGTGAAGCGGCTATTTTACTAATCTCGAAGCGTTCCTCCTGAACAAGATTGCAACTTAGAATATAAT
>JACDGH010000112.1 GCA_013815395.1 Parachlamydiaceae bacterium | reverse complement strand
ACAAGTATGAATGAAATAGCAAAGCAGAAATTGATTAGTTTATTTGACAATGCACAACATCACATTAATGTTTCAATAGAGCAATTGACCTTTAAAGACGCTAGCCGTGCTTTGATAAGAGCCCATCAAAGAGGGGTTATTGTTGAGGTGTTCACGCCAAATCTAAATGATGATGCCGTTAAACTTCTGATAAATGAAAGGATGAATGTGAAACTCGGGCGTAATATTCACCATAAATTTGCACTTATTGATAATAAAATTCTGTTAAATGGTTCTCCAAATTGGAGTATGAATGCCTTTTCCAGGAGCGACGAGAGTTTTATCGTTCTCAACAATATCTCACTAGCGCAATTATCTGTTATGGATTCAGTTTGGCAAAGTATTTCAGGGCATCCATTAGATCTTACAGAATTTGAAACAATTAATGAATCCGATACAAACATCAATAGTCCTCCAGAAATCGATATTAATGATAATATTTTGAATGACGAATTTGCGGAGAAGGTAGCGCTTGTCAATAGAACCATCTCAAATCTTAAAGAGGCAATCCAGAATCAGATAATTTTAGGCCAAGAAGAAAAACGTCTTATTGAAATTGCAATACGGCTTTCCAATAAACTTACACAATTTATACCCTATCTAAAATCAGTTCCTGTGCCAGGCTGCTGCCATTATTCTGGAGACGACTATTTAGTGAATGTTGTTACCATAGCAGAGAAGCAAGAACGTGTAGAAGATGCTATTAAGCAGATCAAGATAACTCAAGGAATCGATAAAAAGGTCAGCGAGTATTTCCATAAAACTTTAACAAAATTACAACAAGGCCTCAATATTCCATTGCCTGATTTCTTTCATGCCACAAGAGCTGGCTTAGAAAGTATTATACAAACTAAAACCATTCGACAATCAACATCTGGAGCTGCAGGACCAGGTACTTACATGTCATGTAATAATGAAGGGCACAATGGCTATGGGCCTTATGCATTTGCAATTGATGAAAGTATCTTGGTAAATACTCAAGCGAAATTCTTTACTGGAAGACAACCTAATGGAGACGTCTATTACAGTCTCTGGGCTGCAGTGTTAAAAGATATTCCGATTTTAGTAGAAAATATTGCTTATATTGACACTGCTTCCAATGATGTAGAACGAGTAAAAGAGCTAGTCAAAGCACAAAATTTAAATATTGAAGTTATGGATCGATCAATTTCGGATAGTATCCGCCGCATTTTTGATCTAAGCACTGTTAGACGCGAAACGCCCTCCTTTGGATGGTCAAAATTAAAAAATGACGACTATCTTCCTAAAAATATGTATCCTCGCAGTGAGCAAGGAACATTTAGAAGATTTATGCCAGGCTTATAGACCAATTTTTGAGGATTTGTTGGTATAATTGTCTCTTGTATATGAGTCGATTGTAAAACCTGCTAATAGCAATGAGTGCCATGTTAATCAAGAATCATATGATTATTGAACAGTTCGTTTGAGTGAGCTGCTAAAAGCTCACTTAAGTTTATACTTTGTAATAATGAACATCCTAAAAGTTATGCTATATGCAGTTATGCAGGAACCATCCCCAACCACAATCTCTAGTACGATCTCGTTGGCACAGGGCTGCCACCCTCATTTAAGAGCTCCTCAGTAAGATCCTCTAAAGAAGTTATCTTTTCCAATAGTTTAGGGTGCAAACATTTTATCCCATAACCGTCTTCTTTACTTTTCTGAATCCTATAAACTCTATAGGTGTAATTAGGATCAAAAGGAGAACCAAAATTTTCTTGTATCATAGGTTTATGAATTACTATTCCCCAATCATCAGTCAAAAGCGTTTCGTTTTCTCCATCATAATCATAAGGTTCATAGCACGACACTTCAGTCGTTTCAGTATACAGCTTTGATTTTTTTTTAATCGTCGTAACCCCAACTAACAAAACTGGGCAAGATACATTCAGTTGAATTGTACAAATTGAATTTGCTTCCACTTTAATTTTTTGGGGCTTATAAACCAAAGAAACTGGAGCAGCTAGATCCCCTGGTCTCTTGGCTTCTGGGCGATACGCCTCTTCAATTTCAATATTTTTTTTAAAATCCGTTTGATTAATAATGGTTAATGCAAAGGCGGATTTACAAAAGCCAAATGCTGCAATCAACATAAACAGTAAATTTTTTAAATACATAGATAACACATTTTAATTTATTATGAGATTTCCCAAAAGCTTCACGACTACAATGAAAAGAGTGTATTTATCGAAATTAATAAAGTAAATGATTTTGTTTCAAGGTCTTAAACGACGCCTTCGAATCAAGTTAGTTTTCTGCCAACTCGTCATCGTTTTCCAAACAATACTTGAATCCTAACCCTACTAAAACAAAAAAATATATCAAATAAGCAAAATAATCTTCTTGTATGTGAATTCCTTTATCAAGTTGCCTTAAAATTATTGTATGCAATGTTAATTTTAAAGGTTTTAAGGAAATGTAAAATTAAATACTATAGATTTATTTGGTTCAATCCCGAATTCAAACAATGATCCGAACAATTACCGAGAAATCGCTCTATTTGTATGAAAAAATATTTAATACAATTGATACGTTATCGAAGATTTTAGACGCTGGGGATTATCAAATCATCTTTGCTCCAAAGAATGGCACTGAAAAGAGGTTAAACTAGCATAAAACATGATTGATGAAAAAGCAAAAAAAGTTTTGCAAAAAATCACAGATGAAATCAATAGTGAATATGGCTTTCATGAAGAAATTCCTCGAATTAACTATGGTCCGTGTGGCGTTTTTGCCCAGATTTTTTTCAAAAAATGGAATGAGCTTTTCAAAAACAAGGTTCATATCTGCTTCGTTTTGACAAAGTCTAAATATGAATGTGACCATATATTAATAATGCTACCCTCAGGAGAACTATTTGATGGTGGGCTAGGGATTCATACACAGGAAGAATATGACTCCAAATTTCTCATTGAAGAAATGCTAGAATATGATGAATCTCTTTTGGAAAAATGGTCGTATGGGCTTGATCGAACCTACCCAAGATTTTGCCCACATTTTGATCGTAAATTTGTTGAAACAGTGGTTAATTATAATCTCGATTATCTTTCATTATTAAATAATGGAGCTTAATTAATCGTATCCCCAAATAAAAGAGCAAAATAACCCATTTGTGATACTCCAAGGGACTTGTACAATTTTTGTGCAGGAAAGTTTTGCTCCCCCGTAAAAATAATCAGCTTCTGTTAAAAGTCTTACATTGGATTGAGGTAAGAAATTGTGTTTACTTAGATCAATGTTATAAAGAATTTCTTTAGATGTAAAAACTTCCTTCTGGGTTAACTTTTTCATCTTAAGATATTCCCAAAATGGCCCAGAAAAAAAAATCCAGTTTCCAACAACTCTTTTTAAAGGTATGCACTCTTGATGACAAGCATCTATAACAATATCAAAAATAGACTCTTGCAATATTGTTTCAATAAGCAAATTACCTTTCCGAGTAAGGCAAACACTCCTACCACTTGTCCTTGAGAACGAATGAGCTTAAAATTCCCTGAGTAGAGGGCATCGGAAAGTATTGGTCCATAATTTTCATAGTTTCCCAATAGAAAAAGGGTATAGGTTTCATATTCCTTCAAAAAATTAAGCATTTCTTTTTGAGATGATAAAGTAATGACTTCTATTGAATATTGCATTCTCATTTCCTCATAGTTCTACAAATTAATTGCGCATTTTTTCTCAACATTGGATTTAAGGTGAGATTATGACATAGGCCAATTTCCATCTCCATGCACTAAGAAAAATAAACCGGGGTAGGCCTCGCACTTCCAATTTTTAAAAAATGGGGATCACAAATTCGTAAATCAGAGATCTTATAGATCGACATAGATAGTCTTAAGACTTTTCTTATTTTGGGAAGCTTTGGCTTCATGTCAGGAATGTTGCGTGACATGATTTGGCAATAAGAAATCCGTTATTTTTTAAATAAAAGTGTTAGTACTGACCCCGTTTATAAACTTTGTATTTTAGAATCGACAGTTCGGCGGAATTAAAGGGCGGTAAAGATCACATGCATTCCAAGGAGCTTCGCGCAGAGATAATAGGATCATTTTACCAAAAATGAATGCAAGATTTATTTATAAATCGCGTTCAAGACACGCTTCAAAGTGAATCAACCTTTAGGCTTCAAACATTTGAATTGAATGCATCTTGTGATGGGAAGAAGTGGGAGAGACTGGACGGGTTCAGAACTACAGATGGAAGCTCTTCTCATTTCTAGATTTCCAAAAACACTTCTATCTAGTTCCGTGCTAAAAGCAATATTGTCTGACTGACCCAAGCTGAAATAACAGAACTTTTAAGACAATCTACAAAATATCACCCTCCCCATTAAAGCCATACAAGCTGAGGTGAACTTACTTGAAAAGACTTTTACAAATTCGACCCGAAAAGGACCACCAGGTTAACGTTAATTAAGTCTGTTTAGATAAAACAGGCACTTAATAAATTGTTAACTTCAGCTAACAGTTTATCTTGCTCTGAAGGGGAGTCCTTTATAGCTTGCTCCAGAGTTAAAGCTAATTCTTGATAAGTATCAATATCTTTAACTTTTGCAGCTGCAATACGTACGATTGCAAGTGCCCATGCTGTAAAATCTTCTTTTGGAATCGTAAGAATGGCTTTTGAGATTGTCTCTTTACCTGTCCACTCTTTGAATTCCTGTAGGAGTTTATTATATGTCTCACGGTCTCCAGAATTTCCAGCTGCCAAGATATCCATACGTAATGCCCATTGTACATTATCTTTTTCTTTTTCAATTGCTTGCTTTTTAAGAGCTTCTGTTGATTCTAGCATTTGGATGCGGTAATAAGGATATTCTTTTTTATCAGAAGCATAATGCGCGGCAAGATAACCCCAAGCCCATGTAGAAAATGGATCAACTTTTTCTATAGTAGTTAAACTGCTATGCATTAAAGAAGCAACTCGGCTGCCCGTATGTTTATCTTGCATATTATCAGCAGATACTAATACACGTCCTAAGAGCCAAATATTAAAACTAACCTGTCCTTCCCATCCTGCCACAATTGACTGAAACTCTTCTGGAGTCGTTTTGAATGTTAGGCCAAGATTAGTATAAATTTTTTTCAAAACTTCTGTGTATAATTCCACGTCTCCCAGTTGAGAACTTAATAGTAGTGAGATAGTCAACTGATAGCTACTAGACTGATCCGTCTTGCTATAAAGTTCGTATAGTTTTGTTTTTAATTCTTCGTTATTAATGGAATAACATTCAGATTTGACAGTATATCTCTCCTCAACTTGGAAGTGATAAGCAGGAGGAATAGGATCGACAGGGGTAAACATAAAAAAACTCCTTAAGCAACTATTAAGTTAAATAATATATTTTATATTATTATATATTATTAATATATGTCAACTATAAAAACACTAATTGTTTCAATTTAATTAAATAATTTGTTAACATAGATTTAAATTGAAATGAATGGGATTGATTTAGTTAGATACGAATCACCTTCAAAGTCATATTCTATTCTTAATTCAATCGTCACCAAATCTTTTAAAACTTCTACCTTTCCGTGTTTGAAAAGAAGAGAACAAAGCTTGCAAAGGACATCATAAGCTTTTTTTAATTCTCGTTGAAGAGTTCTTTTGCTTGCTTCGGGAAAAAGAAGTTGAAACTCTTGAATGGAAAACCCTTTCTTCATCTAGAGCTTGTTCAAGAGCTTCTTTTTCTCTTTGGGAAAGTTGATGTTGAATACTGAGAATATCTTGTTTTATCACCTGTTGGCCACGATTCTGAACTTCCTGCAGCTGAGTCGCTAATCCATTCACAAAATATTCTAACCAAGAAGTCATATCCATATTCTTTTCTCGGACAGATTGAATGGCTTTATAGTAGTTTGAACGGTATTGAATCAATTCCAAATTTAAGGCTCAACCTTTAACTATGCTTGCCCTAAAACTTAAGGTGATTATAAATTGGAGGCGGACTAAGATTTGCCTTTTTCTGCAATAGATCACGAGCCCATCATTTATTGGATTAACCGATTTTATCTCTATTTTCAGTGTAATTACATTTCTTTATAAAATCTTAACAATAAATTGTTAGAATTTTGTCTTTAATTCTAAAAGAACTTGTTATCATGTCTGTGAACTTTAAATATTCTGCTGACTATCAACCTATCCATTCTAACTGGAAAGCGCCTGAATGGCTGCTTGCAACTTTTAGTGGGATTGATAAAAAGATCAACGAAATCGCTAAGCAACAATTTATAGATATAAAATCAGGCCCTGCTCTTAATGATTGTAAAATTGCAGGTCAATTGAATCAAAATGATGACTTCATATCTAAGCTATTGGAAAAGCTGCGTCAAAATCCTCTTTTCGACCAGGTATTTCATTACGGCTCTACTAGTGGGCCTCCATTTCAAATATCTATTACTTCTAATTACCCGAAAGAATACCCTCCATCATTTATCGTCCATGCCAAAAACTCGAACGGGCAACCTATTCGCGGTATTGTTATTAGGCATCATCCAGACCCATTAGTTATTATGGGACTTTTGGTCTTTGAATTTTGCAATGCCTTTTATCAACCTCAACTGACAGCTATAAGGGAACGACTAAGAACTTCAAAATCCTTTGATCGTGAAGAGTATGTAAGATGTATAGAATACATTGAAAATAAGAATTTGAATTTATCCATTGACATTCTTCAGTACGGAGAAAAGCACCTTGGTTGGAAAATAATGCCTATGGATAAGGAAAGCTTTGCTGCTGCTTGGGAAAAATCTAATGTCATAGATTCTTCTTTAGGGTCCCATGCGGATCTATATCGCCGTCAATGGGATCAAATGAAAAAAAATTCACATTATGAGATTTATTCAAAGATAACAGAACTTTATACATCAATAAGAGCATTTTTCTCGAATTTTGCGAGCTTTCCATTGCATGTTCCAACATCATTAGCTGAGGCGAATAGGCTATCAAATACAATGTCGAAAGCAATGAATCAGCCAAATGAAATTCTACAATTGAAGAAAGCTAATATCGTTTCTGTAGAGGACATAGCATTTAAAGAAGCTCTTGAGCATACCCCAAAGTTTGCAGGCTATCAAATTACATTGCCTAAAGGGCACTTTTGTGAGGGTATTGTATTAACAGGAATAAATATTAGACCATCAAATTTGTTTTTTTTCGAACTTTTTAAAAATACAAATATTACAACCACAATGCCAGGGTCAGGCAAGCTCTTTGCCTTTAATGCGCCTTATGAAAATATCCGAGATTATATCAACCAAAAAGCTGAAGATATTGCGGATATCTTAGAATTTTCCGCTAAAGATGTATCTGGACATGGCATTATTGGTGGAAAAACTCTAAAAATAGCAGACTTAAGTTGTCTATATGGAACTAATACTTACAAAATTAGCTTTAAAGAAATTAAAAATATTCTAGATAGTCAAAAGATATACACTTCCTCACTTCTCCCACTTCCCTTTTACAAAGGACTGAAAGAAGCTATGTCAATAGATAGTATCGTCATTCTTCCAGGAAGTGATTCCAATCCAGTGGTTTTTAAAGAATTACAAGGAAATAAAGCAATAGGAGAGTTTTTGCATATTGTACAAGCAGATCCCAAAAAATTTGGATTTTCTTCTATAAAAGATTTTGAAGAGTTGTGTGAGATGACTTTATATCAGATAGGATCCATGGTAGTTAAAAGCGAAGATTATCGAATTTTCATGGATGGTCATGGTCATATTCTTGCTAGAGAACCTGGAAAAAATGATGCAATTCGATTAATCAATAGCTGTGGAATTCGAGGACTTCATTCTTCAAAAACTCCTGCAAAATTCAATAAAAAGATTATGACCGAAAACTTCAAAACAGATTTAATTGCTGCAGAAAATGGAGTAGCTATATTTCCAGCTGTGGGCATGGGGATTTGGGGTGGAGATCCAGATCTTTATTGGAGAGCATTTCTTGACGCCATTAT
>JACDGH010000111.1 GCA_013815395.1 Parachlamydiaceae bacterium | reverse complement strand
GCCCAATGCCGTCAAGTTAAAATAAATTATTGGTTTTTTATTTTTAAAAATTTTATGAAAGTAGGCAAGATAGAGTTTAATCATGGTACTTAAACTTAATTTGGACATGGTATTTGCAATATTTATCATAAATAAAGCCTTTTAGAACTGCTAAAGAGTACCATATCACGCTGGTTTTAATTCTTGCTGCAACCAGCATTTTAGCTTAGAGGAATTTGCTGAATTAAAGTGCTCGGAAGATCCGAGCACTCCAGGGCTTCGCAGCTGCTATAAGGCTCTTTTAGTCAAGATGCTTTCTGCTGCAACCAGCATTTTAGCTTATAGTAATTCGCTGAATTAAAGAGCTCGGAAGATCAGAGCATTCCAGGTTTTTGCTACAAGTCATCAAGTTCGAAGAGATTCTAACATCCAAAAATCAACTTATCTAGATTTCCTCTAACACGTTTATAACCGAATTCTCTTTGCATTTCGTGCGCGTATTGCTTTTCCATATCACTGAAACCTTTTCGTACAACAAAAAATGCACAAACACTAGCTATTACACATGCCGTGAGAACTCCTCCTATTACATTGTTGCCATAATTAAAACATTTATCGGCAAATATCCCTGATAAAGGAACGTTACTCAAGAATAGAGTTTGAGAGCACAGGCTCGCGGCTCGAGTTAGGCATATTTTCCTGTGGAGAGATATCAAACGCAAGGCATTTTGCTGTTTTTCATAGGTGCCTCGGATTTGAATGACAACAGGCTCAGATTGGTATTCGGAAACAGAAGTATCTTTAGCCTTAAGTCCAGTAGTCTCTAAAATTGATAATATGGTGGTCATACAATAATCCTCCAAATGATAGAAATATGTAGAAAAACACTTCCCAAGGCGGGCTTGGGAGTTAAATACCATAGCTTCACGTGTAAGTCAAATATTAATATTTCCTAAAGAGGGTGGTAGGAACGTCGGGCATAGAACCGGGTCCATTAGTAAATTTCATATACTGTTGGCCGGTATGATTTTAGATTTGGAATACCACTCAGCGACAGAATCTGAGAGAATTTCTATGAGTCATGAATAATTAGCAAGCCATATAAAAAATGGGGAAAGAGAAGCTGATTTGCATGCTGTTAAGCATTTAAAAAATGAAGGTGTAGAGGGAATTAAAATAGGATTTCAAGCTTGGCAAGAAAGTCAAAAAGAAGTGCGATCAAGCCCCTATTTGACATGGAAAAATCGAATATTCATGAAATTATTGACTACTTCCAAAGGTAATCTAATGCCTCTTTTGTTTACGCATGGATCTTTTGAAGATAGAATTTATCGAGCAGAAATAGGATTGTCTAAAATGATGAACATTTCGTAATAGCTCTGAACAACCTGTCCTTTTCGCCCTGCTTTTATATGTTTTATTTTAATCACTCCTCCAAATTCTTCCCAAGAAATTCCTAGAAATCTTGAATATTGAATATTGAATATTGAATACCCTTAATATTTGACAACCTAATAAATTAACAATATAATAAAAATATATTTAATTGATCAATAGTACTATTTTAGATTACAAAATGATTAGTCAATGAGGTGAAGTAATGGTGCTTCCCAATTTCGATAGAGATCTTAATCTTATAAGCATGTACGCCTATGAAGGAACTAAAAGAGTTGATACATTCAGCGTGGGACAAGCTATTGGGAATGTAGCCTCTATTAGTTTGGATAAACTAAGCGATGAACAAAGGAATAAGCTCCATACAGTTCTTCGAAAACTAGCTGATCAGAAGAGCGAGGAAGGAAAATTAGAGCGAAAAGATGTCAGTGTAATTCCTCCAATAGAAGATTCTGAAAGCAATATTAGAGGTGAAGCCGCACGCATCGCCTACACTATAGAGGAATTTGTTCCTTTTGTCCGGAAAGAAGGCGGAATTAAAAAACTTAAAGAACCTGAAGAGGGTTTATCAAAAAAACACATCAAGCTGCAAAATGATCTTGTCGAATGGAAGAAAGATCTTCTCTCTGATCTCCCAAATAAAGAGCTTGAAAAACGCTTTGATATCATAAATGAAACTTTTGTCGCTTTATACCAAGAAATGAGCACACAAGCTCAAAGATTTAAGGATAAGCATCTTGCTGAAATTACCCAAGAACTAGAAGCGTGTACAAAAGATTACGCCGTCTATTTCGAAAAAAACCTCCGATCCGCAAAAAGCTTAGTTGAGGAAGAGGGTCAAATATTTTTACACACCAATTACGATTATCCAAAAAAATTCCATGAAAACTATAGATCGTATCGAAAAACACTAACTGACTTCAACATGCTTCAAAAGAGTTTGCTGAAGGTAACCAAAATAATCGAAAAATCCAAAACTAGTTCCTCTACAAGCAGGGATGATCTTGTAAAAACCTTTGACGAAAACAAAGCTATTTTAGAAAAAATATTAAAACAAAGGGGCATAAAGAGTCTTAAAACTAAAGGCTGCATTTACAAAAGTCCTATGACAGAACAATGCCAAATCCATTACGAAAGGGTTTTGGCAAAACATAATCCAAAAAAAGAAGGTTTATCATTCCTCTTTTCTTCTTCGGGCAAAGAAGATACTAGTACTCAAACATTAAAAGGAACCGATGATCCAAAAATGTTAGCACATGTTTTGGGCGGCTTCATGATTGAAAATATGAAAGAACTCGAAGGAAGCACTATTTTTGAGACTATGAATTACATGGTTGAAGGTATTGAGCATGCTTTACAAGACCCCCTCATCAAAGAATCCATGCAAAAAAATCTGTTAAAATTCAGAAGCGAATTAATACAAAGTTTGATGTACGCAAAACGTATTGACGATTTAGAAAAGCAAACAATACAAGGTTCTTTTGACACAAATGCCCATCAACTTATTGTTCACCAAACCCTAGCTCAGCTCCAAGCCTTAAAAGAAGGGGAAAGTATTCTACTTGCTGGAGGATGGACAAGTCCTATAGGAGGGTCAGGGCATGCTATGCTTTATCGATTTGAAAAAAATAAACGAGGAACCATAGATCTTTCAATTATCAATACAGGAGCGGGTTCGGAGAGGCATGATCGTGTGATCCAGGGAACAAAGCAAAAGTTTAACCCCGTTAGATATTTCCCAAATTTGAATTTTGTCCCTGGGGAAATTGATGAACGACTCCTCACCTCTTTTCTTGAAAAACAACTACTTCCCCTTAAAAAGCATGCAATAGAATTTAATGCGGACAACATTTATGGAGTAGAAGTAAAAAGATTAGAACATAAGGAAGTCCGCATTGCTTTAACACCACAAGATTGGATTACAGGTCAACGATCAGGAGTATGTGCTTATAAGTCGGTTCTTATTGCCTCAAGATTATGTTTAGGAGTGAAGGATTATAAAATATTTAAACATTTATTAGAACTCAAGACTCTGAACGATGGAACTAATAAATTGTTAAGAGATGTTTATAACAAAAAAACACAGCATCATGTGATTCACATTCTAGAAAGAGCCTCTCTGCGAACAATGTCTTCCACACTTAAGTTACGACGAAAAAATCTAATTAGCGCAGAAGATGGTAGAAGTGCTTATGATAAAGCTCAATTTGCTCTAGTAGCGGTTGACAACTTTCGACAATTACCCTTTGAACCTTATCGTTCAGAGTTAAAACAGATCTATCATACTGCTACTCTATGCACCTCCTTAGCAGCTTATCGAGCTTCCATCCAGCTTCCTTCCCCGAAAATTCAAAAAAGTAAATTTATACATTTAGAATCACCAATTTTAGAGATCATGCAAGGATCGGCTGAAGAATGCCTTGATCATTTACAAAAAAGTATCGTCAACTTACCAACGGATCAGTCGCCTTATCGCACTGCACTTATTTCCAATTTGCTTAAACAAATAGATTACACTACACATTCTGACATATGGGATCAAATAGCTAGCAATGACGACCTAAGAAAAAAGGCAATCAATTTTATTGATCTCCTCTCAAATGAAATAGCTATTATTAGTGCAGAGAATAGATCAATCCTTAATGTGGCTTATTACATAAATATTCTTACGTTAGCTTCTTTATTAGCCACTTATCAATGGAATAATGGGCCTTTAGATGCATTTGGAATTAGCAGCAATACATTTGATTCTTTTTACAATAACTGGTCGGATTTAGAGATTTTTGGCTCTTCCTATGGAAAAAACAGTGAAACGATTAAAAAATTTTCTATTAATAAAATCGATTTATTTCCCATGCTAGAACTTGAGAATCATTCACAAGGTTTTGTTAAAGAGATAGATTTTAGCGATAAGACAGATTTTGAAAAAATTCCCATATTAAAATTTCTTGAAGCCTTTTTGAAAAAACATCCTGAAATTGAAAATGAACTACCTTTATCAGGGGGGCATTTATCTGCGCTCAAGGATAATCTTCCAGGTTTGGGACTAGGGGAAGAGCAAAGAATTAGGCGAATTCGCGCAATTCAAGTTTTCACAGAGATCAATGGAAGAGAGCCATTATGTGTCAGAATATCTTCCGATTATGAAGCTTTTACCATGTTAAACCATCTTTCATCTATTTGGAGAAGCGCAATTAACAATGGTCAATATTCCCGTTTTCCAAGCTATCAATGGTTTCCATTGAAGCTTTCTTTACAATACAGAAGTGAATCACTACAAAAAATTCAACAATCACTAATAGCAACTTTTCCCCGCATTCAATTGACGAAGGGCTTGACAGGACTTAACCATCCAAATTTATTCAATAAAAGAAATAAGCATGAGCCTCAAAATGGTGTTATAACCGCATATAATAATGTTTCTATAAAATCATCTCTTGTTGAAGAAGAAAGGGAATTACTTGTTGCTATTTCGGAAAAGGAAATACAAATTTCCCGTCTAATTGATCTTTTCGAAAGAAATCCTGCATGGATTAAAAATCCTACCTATCAAAGATTTTTAAAATGTCATTTATTAGAAAAAAAACTGCTTGTTGAACAAATAAGCGCAGAACCATTACTTGGACAACGATTGGTTAATTTTTTAAAGGTTGCATTCCCTATTATACCTCAAAAAAATAAAGCTGCTATTGTGGAAGAGATCAACAAACAGTTATTTCTAACTCAGCTAACGCAAAAAATAATTCAACATCTTCAACAGGAAAAAAGACCTTCTTCGTTGGCTCACGATAGATTCGACATTGGATTCATTCTTCAAGTTGAAAATGAGCTAAAGGAAATTCGGTCTTATCAAATGAAAACACTTTATTATCAAGAAGCAAAGACTGAAGAAACATGGTTGAAAAGCTTTATTGATTATACAATTCTACATAGCCATCCTTTACTCGAAAAAGAATCTTTGAACCTTGCAGAAAGTCATGTTTTAATCAAAACGGCAGCCAATGCACAATTAAACTTGACTAAAGCACAAAAAAATTGGGAAACAGAGCCTTATTGCAGAGACTATTACGATTTTCAAGTCGAACAAGAAGCTTTAAGAAACATGGTTAATAAGGGATCAGCTATTCAAAAAAGCTTGGGGAAAGATTTTCCCGAAGCTTGTCAAACATTATTAACTCAGTATGGGTATCCAAATATTGAAACTTCACTTTGGAAAGGGGAATTTCCAGAGTATACTGCTATGAATGACACTGAAACGTATAAAGTGAATCTATTAATGGGTACCGTAATCATCAATGATAAAACCGACGCCTTTCCGGAAAAATTTCGTTCGGCATCCATTTATAAGCAATTATTCGAAAAAAAAGAACCTGACGAATGGATCCCTTTTGGAATGAACGGTTTTCAAACCCATTATCAAGGTAAATTAATCCAACTCATCCCCGATAAAAATGACTTACCCCAATTCATCATTCATGAGAAAGGCATTCCTTACCTTCTCCAAGATCGCTATAAAATTGATATAATCCGTTTTCCCGCATCACTAAAAAGAGAGACTCTTATATGGGTTGCACCCTTATCCTCTTTAGATCCTGCCTTACTAATTTTTGATTTAACAATGGAAAATAAAATAGCAGAAGGGATGAATGATGGAACAATTAGAATGAGCTCTGAATTCATATTCAAAGAAGAAGGAGAGCAAAAGGGAGAACAAATTCAGCCATTATCGTTTATTGAAATAGCCCAGACCAATTTAAAGAGTATTGCCTCATTTAGAAGAACACATAGCGAGGTTTGGGAAAAAGAAGGTCAGATAACATCAATTAATTATAGAGATATTTCCGATGAAAATGGAAAAACTTTAGCATTCACAGCTAATCAAGAAGGTAAATTATGCTGGCAAAAAGATCCTAATTTTTTTATTGCCGAAAATCAATCTTTAAATCTTCTTCGCGGCTATGAAGATTACCTTCTTTTACAAAATTCTTTGGGAGAACAACTTCTCGTACTACCAAGAATGACTTATAAAAACAAATTATGTTATTCCGCCATTCCCCTTTCAAAAACTGGAGAATTTGAACCTTTAAATGCACTTCAAAATCTCCACGCCGCAGAGATACTTTTTGCTAACGGAAATTATGCCCGTTCTATTCACTATCTTCTCCAAGCACAGGAACCTCGCCCTTACTCTATAGAAGAAAGAACAATCGCAAAGCGTTTATTGAAAACTAAAGTAGGAGACCCTTTTGCATGCTTAGTGAGGATTTATGCAGCTAATCATGTGATTGATAATATCAATTTAACTCCTCCATCAATGCGGAATCTAAAAAATGAAGAAGCTTTATTTTGGAAGAGAGATGTTTACGATACAATCGTAAACGATTATAGCAAGGTTGTTTCTAATCGCAATGTACCTGAAAGATATCAGCCTAGTAAAATTTTAGGTCGTGACCGTCAATTGCGACTTCTTCAAAAATTAAAAGCCTATCAAGGGAGTAGAAACCTGAAATTTACTAATGCCCTAACCGAATATTTCTGGAAAACGAGCGTAGATCATTATACTCCAAATATGGGCCGAAATACTATTGGCGATCCAGTTGTCCCTAGAAAAGCAGACTATGCCATACCCTCTTTTATTTTCAAACGGATACTTGAAAGAGCTTCCTCCAAGGAATTTACCCTATCATCAATTCAGCCTTTAAATTTACCGGGGGATGATTTTGAGAGACATTTTATTGACTATTATGGCCAAGCGACAAGTGATAATCCAATAGAAAGAAATGATTTAAAGGACCGTCTAACCTTCATGCGTTTTGATCAACACAGCGTGAATAATCAACTAGCGACCATGCTCTTAGAAATTATCGACGTTAAAAATTCTCCAAATGGCAAGCCTAAAATTCCAAATTTACCAGCCTGGAAAGATTCTGATGAGAAGCTCGAATTATTTCTTAAGTGGAAATCCCCAATAACTTCTGAGAGAGTAGGGAACGATAATGAATACCCTCATTATGATCTTCCAAGTGTCATTACACCCACCAATGAACGTAAAATAAGACCACCCTTTAAACGCATCAAAGCTCGCCCACCCTTTCTTTCTAAGAACATTAGTCCATATGTCGCAATGATCCCCACAAAAAATTCATCTGCATCACTTCAAAAAGAAACAGAACATTTCATCCAACAATCAACCCTTCCTAAATATGTGGTCGACAAACTCACTAGTTTGGAGCAACTTGTGAGAACAGGAGTTTCTGAAAACGGACCTATTTATACCCTTAAAAATGATGTCTCGTCAAAGGATCTGGAAGATGGCTTTAATCGAGAAATCGAAAATAATAGTCCAAAAATTAAAGATCTTAAGGTCAGAATCCTACAGCTTGCCAATAAGAGAAGTGGTGATAGTGAACGCGACCTAGAATTAGATTTGTTGCAAGGCAGCGGCAAGCAAGAACCGTGGACAATCGAGAAGTGTTTAGCCTCATTTCTGCGCGATGATTGGGAACTATACACATCTCAACAGCCTGTTCTGTCCGCTTTAGAAATCGATGAGCTGCATTCCTTAATCGTAGAGTTCTTAATCACAAACATTCACTCTCAACGTGCAGAAAGAGGGCTAAACCTTCTACAAGAACTAGAAGATGTCCGCGGAAATACAACTGCTGAAATAAATTTAAAAGAAGAATTAGGAGCCTTGCTCGTTGCCTCAAATACGTATGATATCAATCATAA
>JACDGH010000110.1 GCA_013815395.1 Parachlamydiaceae bacterium | reverse complement strand
AAAAGACAATAGATATGATATTACTCATAATTACCCCTCCAGTGTTTTGTTGATCTAAAACACTATTTAACGGAGGGGTCTTTTTTTTTCAAATCACCTGAAATCCGGCATAGGAACTCTGCGTTTCTCTCTTAACCTCTAAAACGTATAGAAGCGCGACGAAATGGACAGGCCGTATAGAGTCTCTTTACGAAATGTTCATCGTCTTATCCAATGCTTTAATACCACCCATCAAGTCCATTTTCTGTGTAAACCTTTTAATTTCACCTCCGCCCCCAATTCTTCCCAAGAACCAAAAATTCTTCGTTTATATCATTTCTATCATTATCATCGTTATATCGTTATATCGTTAATATCGTTATCTCATTATATCGTTCCTATTATTCTTATGAGCTCTTTGCACCTATGGGTCTTTGCGTTGTAAACTGATTCAAAGATTAGGGTTAGAATTGTGGTAATTAGTGAATGTTATTAACTTGCAATCTTTATCGCTGTACTTTCTTGCTTAACACATCCCACGCAGAATCAATTGCTTCCTGGGTTTCGATGTCGTATAAAGTGACACTCATGCGGTAATCTTCGTAATTTGCAGAATTGTCGGCAGTGACCGCTTTAGTAATGCGCACTTTAGCCAAAAATTGGGGTGCTAAAGCAATCCCTGGTTGCAATCTGCTACTGTTGCAATGTTTGGGATCATTGTAGATCTTACTCATCATCGTATCTAATTCGGCTTCATCGCGCAAATCACCGACAACTATAGAATAACGTCCATCATCTATAGCCGCTCCCTCAATGATATCTCTAATCATATCTGTTGATATATAACAATCTGTGCGGTTATCAATTTGCGTCACAATGATGCGTGGTTTGCCATTGGCAAAATCATAGCATGTTTTTGCAAACCAGCGGTCCATTAAGATCGAGTTAATTTTGCTAGTTTGAATGCGAATATCCCCGGCACCATAGCGCCAGTCAAGTTTGATGTTACGAGAATTTCCAGGTGTAATATCCTGCGCCGTTCTCACATTCCGGCAACAGCTAGTAGCTGTGCTTGCTAAACACAATAAGCCTATTACAGCAATAATACATTTTTTCATAAGGGGTCTCCTTTGATGCGAAATTGTGAGGGGACTAAAATTTTTGTCGTCCTCGGATTAATATTAAAAATATTGATAAAGCATAGGTCGCCGGCTTTAAGTTGAAGGGGAATATGTTGCTCAAAATTGGGTAGGCCTTGTCTAGCTACAGTTATTGTCAAACAATGTTCACCAGCAGGGAGTATGCATCGAGCAAGATCAATAGAGGAGGGGAGTGTCGACCATGAGCGTGTATCCGCTTGAGTATTGGCATTAGCGATCAGCATGCCTAAATCTACCAATGCGCCTAAGTGCGGATCATGCTTTTGCGCTTGAGCCACAGCCGTTCTGCGAATAAGATAGCGGGCCACACCGCGCGCTACAATAACAGGCATATTTTGTTCTAATTCAGCACTAGTTGCTTGCGCAATATTGAACCAGGGTTTTAAGGGGATTCTTGTCTTATTTATTGTAGCATAGGTAGGGAGGGGTTCTGATTGGGGTTGCTGGCACAGCAAAGGTGTTGGGATACCAGTAATGCTTGACCAGGCAGGATCAATGCGCTGGGTACATAAAATAGCTTCAAGGGCTAATGTCGAAGCTAAGCTAGCAGGACTAGTGCCTGAAATTTTGAAAGGCACAATGCCGTTATGGCATATCAATATGACCGTGGCTTTTTTCTTCGGATCTAGAGGGGGTAAATTGATCTCTGTGGGCATACAGCCCGCTAAAGCTTCGGCCTGTCGAAATAATATAGCTGCATTGCTAACATCACCTTGTTGATCAAGAAGTGTGGCAAATAAAAACTTGCCTAAAGCATTGCCATCGCATGCAATGGCTGACAAGTAAGAAACTTTAGCATGTCTTTGTGTTTTCGTTTGCTGAATTTCCTCTGCTTGCCTTAAAAGGGCATAAGCGTTGTTAATATCACCCTTTTCTATCAAAGCCAAAGCAAAATAAATCCTCGCAAGTAAATGTTCAAGATCGGAGCCATTATAAGCCGCAGAGCCATCTTCTAAAAGGACCTGACCGGCGCTATCTAAAGTGCTATCTTGGGCGTAATAGTCCAAAGCCTCAATGGCAAGGTTGTAATCGGCAATGGCCTCATCGATATTGCCAGAGGCAAAATGTATTGTGGCCCTATTTAAGAGTAAGCAAACTGCTTCTTTGCTTTGCTGAAAATTGCCGCTTGGCATTTCTTTAGCTATTGTGCGTGTTAAGATCGTTTCTGCTTGGGAGAGATGTCCCTGCTTGTAGGCAGCTGTACTGGCCTCATGCTGCATTAACGTGGAAGAACATGAGCTAAACAAACAAAGGGTCAAGCAAGCTTTGAATAGTGTTCTTAGCATCAACATAAAAATACATATTAGTTATTTAATGTATAGATGTTATCATTTCCGTATCAATAAATCGAGATAATTAAATTGCAGTGTATTACTGGGGGTGCGATTTAAACGTTAATTTTAATGGGCGCGGCAAAGCCGGCGCACTCCCACGGGCCTCGCCAAAACATAATATTCTATTTCCTTCTAATTCCTGTCGGCTCTGGAAAGGCAATGACAGGCCCGGGCTAAGTTGATGAATTTAGCTAAAAGGACTCTCTAAGCGTTTTTTAATATCAGGGCTCGTTGACTTGCGAAAAGCAAGGCGTCTCGCCTTGGAATAAAATGGAACTTATTTTACGGAGTTATTTTGTTTTAAATCGAGAAGATTAAACAGGTCTAGGCATGGGCTATTCATTTGCTTTTAAAATTGTGAGGCTATATGATTTTGGAATTTAAATAAATTACCTTATGAAAGGAGACTATAATGCCTAGGCTAACAGAAATGAAAACTCAACCCGATGTCTATGCTCTCCCATCATCAATCAATTTTTCTCCTTCTGGAAAAATGGATATTTTCGATAATCCAATCCATCAGTTGGATGTAAGTAAATTGCAAAAAAATAGAATTTACTTGATTTTTTGTGAAGCACATGAAGCCACTTTTAAAGTTATAGATTGGTTGCGTGATGTGGTTTTTTTAGATAACAAAGATCGTTACACATTAGAAAAAAAGACGTTGAATGGGGTCAAGTTTTGTGCTTTTTCTATTAATCAAAGTGATATTGATATCTGCAAACGCACAGCAGAATTGTTTGATTTAACATGCAAACCTGCTTCCCAGTCGGCTGTTCTTAATAAAAAGAGCTACTTTATTCCAAGATCTGAGCAAATTTTGGCTATCAGGCCAAAATATATTTCGGAAAATAAAAAGTTTACAGTTCAAGAAAAAGAATCAGTCGAATCTTTTGGTAAAAGTTTTTCTTATTCTCGATTGGATTAAACTATTAGTAAATGGAAGAACTGGCAATATTTTGGCTCATTACGCCAGGCCAAGGTGGCCTGGTTATCTTCTTCAAGTGCCCCCCTCCTTCGTCGGAGTATCTGAACTGTAACACATTTAATATCATAAACACCCTCCCTATATTATCAATATGACTTAAGAAAGCTATATAGGGTTGCAGTTCTCTGCGCCACTGCGTTCCACAGCGCCTCCGAGTTTCTCTTAAGCTCTAAAATTTATAAAAGCGGGTTTACGATTACAGCACCCTTTTTTATCGCATAATCTGTCAAGCTACAATTTTGATTATTACTTGTTAGAAATTAGCAGTAAGAAATCATAAAGAAAAAGTAAAAAAAAAGTTCCGAAAATGGAATGAAAGTGTTAGTATGATTATAGTAATGCAAATTAGGTGATGCAATGAGTCAAGAAATCACAGTAGAAGAAGTTGTAAGCAGCGCAGTTAAAAATGTAGGATCCGATGTAGATCCTAATAACTTATCACTTGAAGCTTTGGCGTTGCTCATAAATACTGAACGCCTAAAATTTCTTGAAAGAAAGATCGCTTCTGAATTTTTAGAGCTTAAAAAGCGACAAGATGAAATTAGCTTTTTGCATAAGCTGATCAAAACTGTTAATGCGGCAACGGTAAATGAGGAAATTGATTTTTCCAATATACAGGAACTTAAAGATCTGTTCGCCAAAGCAAAAGAATACGGTGTTGAGATTAAAGAAGGTAAGTTCAAATACAACAAAGCTGAACGTGAACGCTTAATTGAGAATATACGAATTACCTCTGAAGATTTAAATGTTTTAAATGATATGCAACTTCAAACAATTACTCGCTTAACAAATGAGCGCTACGAATCCTACCAATTGGCACGCAGTATCATGAAGCCACTTCATGATTCAAAAATAAATACAAGCAGAGCTATACACGGTCGTTAATAAGATGAATGAAGCTGAGATGTTACAGGCTCTTGTGGATAAAGCAACGGCAGCTGATGGCCCAAATTTTTTCGGGCTATCGGCTGAAGAGGGTTCATTGCTTTACACTTTAGCATACCATTTATATGAAAGCGGTAAATATGAAGATAGCAAACAGATCTTTCGCTTTCTCACAATCTGCGAACCATTCGATCGCCGCTTTTGGCTAGGTCTTGCAGCGAGTTACCAATTATTAAAGGATTATGCCGAAGCGATAGAGTGCTACAGTGTCGCTGCAGTCCAAGAGCCCAACGATCCTTATGTTCATTTGCATGCAGCAGATTGCTTCTTTGCTCAAAGTCAAATGAAAACCGGCGTGCGAACTTTAGAATCGGCAATAACCGCAGCAAGAAATTCTAACGCCACTTCACTATTAATGCAGCTAGAAAACATGCGAAAAGCATGGAATGATCGATCTGCAAAAAATTAGCCAGGAGAATATAATGATAGAACCAATTAGTCCAATTACTTCAAGGTCAACAGTTGATCTATGGGAAGCTTATGCAGCGTACGAAGCGCAAGCTTCTAAAGAGGCTGCAACGCATCCTAAGATAGATGAAGATGCTGCGGAAGAAGAAATCGTTTCCCTTTGGTATCTATCATCAATTAAGTCCATGCAGGCCAAAGATACCCCATCGATTGAAAGTACCCAAATTCAAAATGTTGAGTGCGAAGCTAATATAAAAGATGAATCGAGGTTTCAAAAAATTCGTTCATGGCTCTGGAGTTGGTTTGGAGGGGCGAAAGATTCAGAAATATCTGCAAATAACTTGCAGCAGGAAATCGATCCTATTGAAAAAGGTATTTCTACTGGTCTCTCAGGAACCCCGCAATTGCTATCACCTGATCCGATGAATAACGAGCGTTTATCTAAAGCTATTGCTGATATTAACAAAGATCTGTTGCATCGCTTAAAAGATAGTGCTGAATTTGCAGAGGAATTGCTTCAGTCTAATTCACAAGACATGGATCGCTTAATTTTATTTCATATTGTTTCCAAAAGCCTGGAGCAAAAAAAACTTAAAGAAGAGGCTGGAATACAGGTCCATGAACAGATTTTTAATCTCCAAAAAGTAAATAAAGAACTTCATCAAAAGCATTATTCGATTCTCGATGACATTAACGCAACCGCTAAAACCAATAAGACTCTGCATTGGATAAATATAGGCACAACTGTTGGTATTGTAGGTTCCCTAGCTGTAGGTTACGCAACGGGAGGTGTTCCCGGTGTTTTTTCATTTACCATGCCAGCTTTAAATATCCTTAAAGGCGGAGTTTCTAGTGCTGAAGGAATTTTAAAATATAAGAATGATTTGAGAACTGGTGAAATGACTAGGATCAATCACGATGTTAAAGCAAATCGCCATAAAATTAATGACAAAGTCAATACTACGTTGCCTTATGGAGATGAAGAAATATCGCATTTATTAAAAACAATTCGGCACCATCTTGAAAATTATAGTAAAGAAGCCCGGATAAACTTATAATATTAATTGCATAAAGCCAAAAGTAAGGCTATTAAAAACGCTAAAGAGGTCAATATGCCAATAAATAAATATACAGATAATGATCCAGTAATGGGCTTTACAAGTCCTTTAAAGAATAATACAAAGTTAGACAGCACAAAAGCCTTGCCAGTGGGCTGGAATCATTTCGATACCCTAGCTCCTGCAGCAGCTTTTGATGATTTGACGAAAATTCCGTCTGTGTCATCACGCCCTTTGTCCGATGTTCATAGCATAACGAATACGGATGAGCCTGTAAATTCCGAAGAATTGCTTTCCCAACTTGAGTCCGCTTATGCTCAAGTCTCCCCGGAAAAACAAGCTGAAGTCGAAGTAATGTTATCAAATGTTGAATCCGGGCCCGACTTGTTAAAAAGACGGATGGAAGAACTTTCTAAAAAAATCGACGAAGCCTTACTCTCTGAACCTTGTGATTATGAACGCATTCATGCAATGGCCTTACAATACTGCATGATCCACATGCGCCATGTGGTGAAGGATGATCAAGAATACATTGCTAAACTAGGTGATCAATTAAAAATTCAGTCTGGAAAAATTACAGATTCATACAATACCTGGCCAGTTGTAACTATTACTCTTATTTCGTCAGCTTTAAGTATTGTGGGCGGCGTGGCAGGCTTTGCTACGCTCATTCGACCAAGTAGTGACGTGGCAAAAACTTTTGCCACAAATGCAACTCAGATTAGCACGATGAGTACTGGAATTAGTGGAGTAGGCTCGCTTTTCAGTAGCGGTGTTGAAGCTCAACGTGTAGGCCTGCAATATGATCTCAAAAGAATGGAATCTAAAGAAGAAGAAAAGAGAGGTTCCAAGCAGGGTACCAAAGAAACACAAAAGGGTTTGCGCGCCGCCATCGAAGAGTTTTTTAGAGGTATCCGAGATACAATAAGTGCTATTCTACGAGGGTGATTTACCAATTAAATTATTTAAATATGCTTTTAAAGGGAATTTAGAAAATGCAACTGAATAATTTTTTTTCAAAGATTACTGCTGATTCAGATTTGCAAGCACGCTTATATGAGACAAAAGAAATCGCAGATGTTTCAATAATTGCTAAAGAAATTGGTTTTAATGTTTCAGCTGCTGAGTTGCTACGTGCCCAGGCCGGTCGAGTTCTATCTTTACCACCTGAGGAATTGGAATTTGTGGCGGCCGGACAAAAATCGAAAAGCGGTGCACAGTGGGGTCGAGGGGGTAAGGGGTATTTAGATAGTCCCGGATACTGGATTATTAAATTTATTGAATGGGAAGGAAGTGCAAGTAGTAAAAATCCTTTGCTTGCTTCGTTCCTTAATAAGATAAAGATCGACAATGATTTACAGGTTGAGCTACTGGCCGCTAAAAATCATAATGACGTGTCCATAATAGCAAATAAAAATGGATTTAAAATTCTTGGGAGTGCATTGCTTCTTCATCAAGCTTCACAAATTTTGAAGCTTGCTGAAGAGAAAGCTGAAGAAGTTGCAAAAGGCGCATCATAATTAATGACGATTATGTCCAAATACATGTTCGAAAAAAAAGTCTTAACAAATTCAAAGATAAGATTAGAAGTCTTACCGAAAGAAATAACGGCTATAATATGAACCAAATAATTGGAAAAAGTCACTGACGCCTTGGTAAGAAGCTCTGCATGTAAAAATCGACGCCAACACAGCTTGTTCAAGCCATTTTTTTGTTACAGGGATGTGATAGAGGACCTTATTATCATCACTGGGTAGTTCCTTAAAGGCATAATCAACTCCCCCAAGTGCTTTATTTTTTTGTTTATAAATGAATTTACGACTAACATTGTAATGATCTGCTACATGTGAAACTGGTATGTCACCTTTAATCGCTTGCATTGCAATTTTCTGACGATCGGTAGAATTTAATGAATGAGCAGCATGAGAAGCTTTTAATGTTTGATGAAGTAGTGTAATGTTTGAGGTTGACATAGCGGTTGATCCTGTAGAAGTTTATGTAAGAAACAAACGATTTACAGTAAATTGACTACTATGTCATTTTTTTTTCTAAAGTGTTACCTCGATTTGAACCTAGCCCATTTTTCTCTCTTTTTGTAGCCCACACTGGTGGTGAAGCGAGCCTAAGCGAGCGCAACCGAAGGTGTGGGTGGCTATAAATTTTACAGCTAACCAGGGATCTGGTTCTTCTTTTTTGTTCTCACTCTTGTGCCAATTTATGTTTAAACGCATTCGCA
>JACDGH010000109.1 GCA_013815395.1 Parachlamydiaceae bacterium | reverse complement strand
GGTAACGGTTAACAAAATCGGTTCATGTGTTAGAAATTCAGCCTCGATTCCAAGCTCCTCTTTTGCTTCTCTGATGACAGTTTCTTTGGGATCTTCGCCTGGATCAACATGGCCGCCGGGCGGAAGCCATAATTCAGCCTTTTTATGATCCACTAACAAAACCCGATCCATTTCAGGCGAGGCAATCACGAAGTACGAAACTAGATGAGTGTCAGGTATTGCTGGCTTTTCTGTCCGAAAAATCTCCCTTCCGGATTCGATCCAATCAAGAACAAAGCGGATATGATCTTGTTCTAGAGCGTCTAAAGGAATTATTGCAGAAACAATTTGATGTATTTCAGATCGAATATCCATCTTCATAACTTCTTCTTAAAAAAAATATGCATTTTCGAATCCCTAACCTAACTTATAAAATAAGAAATTAATCTCATAAATTCTTTTTAAACCAAAGGATGAAATCGTCATCCAAGGGGTAAGATTCTCCAGCAATAACAGGCTGATATTTGTAGGTCACGCCGTGGCCATCCGGAATGTATCCCATCCGAACATATAACTTTTGAGCAAATCCATAATCTTTATAGAGTCCAACTCCAATTCCAACCTGTTTGTAATCCTGATTTCGAGCAATTACCTCCAAATACTGGATCAATTCTTTTCCACAACCTTTCCCTCTATATTCCTCAGAAATCCAAACGTCATTAATCTCTGGAATGCCACAATTTTTGAATCCCGGGTATTCTGTATTGCTAACTAAGCTACCGTATCCGATGAACTCCTCGCCAATTTTTGCTACACAGACAGTACGGGTATTTACTTGCTGTTCCGCAAAGTAACGCTCCCATTTTTCTTGAGTGGCATTTAAAGAAGTCCATGGAAAAGCGAATGTCTGTACCATGTCTAACAAATCTTCCTTTCGAAGAACCTGCAAAATGAAATGATTAAAATTCTTCATTCCCCTTCCTTTTTAGGCATACCTTAAATGATTTAAGAATCTCTATTGTGCTGAACTATGTCATTTTTCTCTAGATATTTTCAGAAACAGATTTAAATTTCTTAACCTAAGCTAATAATCTAACTTGACCACTTTAAAAATCGCATAGAGATATTAGAATCATTTTAGTTTTAGAAAAAAGTTGAATTTTCTGTGGGTAAAATCTTCAGTGGAATAGCTTGATTTGCTTCATTTTAAAATTTAGCTATATTGCGACAATTCCAAAAGTATTTTTTCACGCAATATATCGCAGCTAAACTCAAAATAATTGGGGGTGTGTAATCTAAAAAGAGGGGTAAAATTTTGGTGTTCAATGCTCCACATTTACTTAGGCCATTAGGCGAAAATTTACAAGTGTGATCATCAAAAAATGAATTTTCGAATTTATCAGGATTCCAAAAAGTGGGGATGGGGGGTATATTGGTGGATAAGTCAGTTTGTTCTATAGTTATTGAATTTCTTGGAGCCCAGACATCTAATTTCGATAATTTAGAAATTGTACTTGCAATCGCTGTCGGAGATTCCCCCGTATTGCATGCAAGTAAAGAAATTGTAGTATCATTAGGCAGCCCAGAAAAACAATTTTCATTAATTTTATATAATATATTATTTACCAAATGCGTTTCATCGACATTAATATAATTTGTGCTAAATAACACTTCATGATTTTTAGGATCTTGAATAACAAGCTCGTTGTCAGAAATCATTAAGTCATTTGGCATACCATGAGCAGTGAAAATTAAAGATTTTAAATTGTTTATTTTTGATGCTGCGGATATTTCTGCACATATTTCTTTTGTGGTAGAAACAATCTTGAAACGTATATCAAATTTTTCATGTAAGCTTTCTAAAATTCTTCCAACTCCTTTATTACTTTCGTTTATGCTAACTTCAAATGCCTTCAAATATTCAATTGATTTCCGATCTCCGTGTTGAGCTTTTTTTTGATGCTTGTTTAATAACTTTATTAAATTTGAAATATACTCATTTGTATCACTCTCAGGGCTTATCCTGCTGATAAATTTTTCTATAGTTAGATAAGGACTATTTATAGGAAAGGCATTTGCATCATCAAATTCCGCCATTAAGTAGAGAAGTTTAGGCTTCAAATCATTAAGATCAAATTGCAAGGCTTCCTGACCCAACATTTTTTGTACATCTATCTCTTTACTATGAAGATCTTTTTGGTTAATTCGCATTAAATCATTTTCCCAATTATGAAATAGAAGGGTAGTAGCGGGATAATTAATGCTTGAATAAACTGAAGATAACATGAATTTCCTATTAAAAATTTAAATAATATCTAAATAATCATAAAGATTAAACAAAAAGAACTCTTAAGTAAAGTTGAATTAAAAAGTTGAAAAATTGACACTATTGTCAATAAAATCTATTCTAGATGGCATGAAGGGAATCGTAGCATAAATTTTTGAGCAGATGTCTTTTCACTAGAGGATCCAAACTCCCTCTATGAAGTTATTGGCAAAATATATAACTCTTATGAATTTGTTCTAACTTTTGCAGCTAGGCCTTCTACGCCTACAAGATATAGATCCCAAGACTTGATTAAATCTCCTTGACTCGTTGATTTATTCAACATTTCATTTAAATCATCATCTAATTTTTTCTTCTCTTTTCTAATGTCATTAATAAATTCCTTATATGGAGTAATGTCTATTTCAGGAGATATATTTTCAACTCCAAGGTTATAGTTATTAATTTGATCATTGTATTGCTTCTCAATTGTATACAAATCAATGATGTTTTTTTGACCAATTTGGTTATTTTCTTGGTTTTCACTTGGTTTTAGAAATTCAATTCATTATTATATTTAACAAGATTTTCGAAATAGGATTCCAAAATATTGCTTGTAAACTACAAAAATAATCTGATCGATAATTATCTACATATTATTATATAGAACTTTATTTATTTTAAAAATTGAGTGTAATTAAATCACTTAATATAGTGTAATTGAACTTTTATATACATTCATTAGCGCATAATTATTTATTGGTAGAATATCGTGAAACCTTTTAAGCCGTCCCAATATTCTACCTTATAAATCGCAGTGAGATATAAATATCCGGTTAGGTATGAGCTAAGTAAATAATTACAGAGCAGGCAAAGCTCAATAAAACTGGCAATTTTAGTATTTTAAGACCAGTTACTCGATGGGCAATGTTCAAAAAGGTTAATACAATCAGTGCAGGGTAGCAAATTTGCAAAATAGGCCAAAGAAATGCCGATATACCCGTGAATTCAAATGTTGATACAAAAAATGTAACCAGCAAAGCGCCAATTAAGGTGAATTCATAACTTACTTTTTCTTCAAAAACTTCTCTTTGTATAAAATCTGTAAATGCCGAAATCAATGCAATTGCAGTTGTTAAACAGGCTAGTGCGATTGCTAAGCAAACGAGAATTCCTGCATATGGCCCTGCAATTTTCATGGTAATTGCTGCAAGCAATTCCTCTTTTCCATTAATAAGAAGATCGCTCCCATGAAAAGAGGCTATATAACTAAAGCCTACATAAATAGCTGCAAGCAAGCAAACTGCAATCACACTTGCCTGGAAGGCTGTATTGAGATAATTTTCCTTTGTTGCTTCGCTTTTAGAAATACCTGCCTTGAGAATATTAATAATGGTAGAGGAAAAGAAAAATGCAGCTAGTAGATCCATCGTATTGTATCCTTCTTTTAAACCATGAAAGAATATTTTTAGATTGCTACTATCAACACTATGGGCTTCTGGAGCCGTTATTAATCCAATAATGACAATGATGATCAAAGAAATGAGTAATATAGGAGTTAAAACCCATGCCAGAAGAGCTAAAATGTGCTTTTTCTTCAAGGTAAAGAGGAAGATGATACTACATGCAAGTGCACTGAAAACTGGAAGGGACATATCGAGAAAAGAACTTTTTAATGTGATATAGGATAAGGCAATACATCTTGGAGTTGATCCTAAGGGCCCTAAAAGAGAGATGATTGTTAGGGCTAATATAAATCCTGGAATCCGACCTAATCTGCCGAAAAATTGACGATAATTGCCATTAAATAAAAGCATGGCAATTACACCTGCAATAGGCATAATAGCTGCTGTCAAAATAAGCCCAAGCATAGCATAAATATTTTTATCTCCAGCATATTGACCTACAGCAAGGGGGTAAATAATATTTCCTGCGCCAAAAAACATTGAAAACATGGCAAGTCCAATAGAAATGGCCTTTAAATTTATAATTTTATTCATAACTAATCCCTTATAACTAACTTGAAATTTTACAAAATCTGACTTAAAAACAATAGAAGTCAGTCGCTTGGAATTGTTTTTCCTTACGAATAAATAAAAAAATGTAAATTGGGATAAGTTATATGTGCGCGATGCGCACGACGACGACAGTAAAAATGAAAATGGAAAGCATTTTAAAAAAAGAGTTCGAAAAAGATAAAGGGAAGCCTATAGACTTTAGTCTAAGACTTGTACTATTTGCATGTCCCAAAAAATTTTGAATTTCTTTAATTAATATTGCCATGGCGATATTCTAACAACTAATGAAGTTTTTGGCAATTAGAAAACGAGACATGAAAAAAGAGACCGAATCGTCAAGTAAGTTGCTCATTTAATAGAGGGGTTTGTCCTCTCTGGACCCGCCCTTCTTTTATCCCAGCGTAACAAGTCTTCCCGATTAATCCAGCCCCCATAAATGCGAAGGCTCCGATTCCAATATCTATTAATACCGATGCGCTTCCAAGTGCGCCATAGTCAATAAGTGTGTGATTCATTTTGCCCCATGAAGATTCAGGGTCAGTGGTAAATATTAAATCATTAACAATGTACGCAAGCCCTGTTGAAGCAGCAAGAGTAAACGAGCCAATTGTTAAATTAGAGATTGCTTCACATGTTGTAAGATGTTTCCAGCAACGCCCTTTTGAAAAAACTCTCTGCCTGGGGTTATTCTCATTTGGAGTGTGAGGTCCTGTTACTGTTAATGAATATTCCTTTCGTTTCACTTCATCAAGCATTGTGTCCCCTTATTTAGCGATTCAGAAGATCAATTGTAGCAAAATAAAATGTTTTAGCAATAAATTTTTTTTAAACTTGTGAATCTTTATACGATGTTCTAGAGAAATTAAAGTGATCTCTCAATTAAAGGGCGCGGCAGGAGCCGACGCAAAAGGCTTCGCCAAGACGATTATCTCTTTTCGGTTATTTTCTGTTAGCCCTTAGCAGCTCCTCGAACTTCAAATAATAGGAACTTTCAACATAGGATAGAATATAAATTAAACGTGCTGCTCGTCAGAGTCTTCAATTTCATTTAATAGAGGAGTTTGTCCTCTTTGAACACGACCTTCTTTAATTCCATCATAACAAGTCTTCCCAATTATTCCAGCACCCAAAAAAGCAAAGGTCATAAATCCAATATCAAGTATTAAGGATGTGCCCCCCATAAAGCCATAGTCAACAAAGGTGTAATTCATCCTGCCCCAAGCGGATTCAGGATCGGGGTTAAACATTGCATCATTAATTATGTATGCAAGCCCTGCCGAAGCAGCGATGACATACGTGCCGGCTGTAATTTTAAAGATCGATTCACAAGTTGTAAGATGTTTCCAGCAACGCCCTTTTGAAAAAACTCTTTGCCTAGGATAATCCTCTCTTGTAGTGCTTGGTCCTGTTAACGTTAATGAATATTCGCTTTGTTTTACTTCGCCAATCATTATCCCCCCTATTTATAGAAAAATTATAGTAAAAAATTGATGTGTTTTAGTCAATGTATATCCAGAAATGATTAAAAAAAAGTGCCTCAAAATTTACATTAATTTCTGAACAATTTGCTTAATTCTGAAATTATTGATACAGCTTGAGTGTAATTGAATTGGGAAATGTTATGATATCTTAGCTAAATTCCCAACAAGCAATAGACCTGATAAATTGCCTTTCTACTTGGTATATAAAGCTTTCTGGCAAACATCAGGTGCACTTTATTATAAGTTTACATGATGATGATTAAACTAAGGATGAAGTGATTAACGAACTCTACATTATTAGGCCTGGTGTATCATTGGAATTTGTAATTTGAAAAATCGCTACAAAAATATTGAAAAGAATCGATGTGCGCTTGAATACGGATTTTTTTTCGAAAAAAAAGAATGGGATCTCTTGGCTCACTAAATTGTCTATACAGGCAAAATTGACGAATTTTTCGATTACAAGTATGGTGAACTGGAGTACTGGTCATTACATTTTGATACAAAGATATTACCCCTTCCTGATTTCCAAAGAACAGCAGTTATGAATTACACGGGGCGAAATGTTCCTTTTACACGGATTACCGAGTATAAATACTTTGAAATGAAAAAATTGGATCACACTATAATCTCAACTGAATATTCTGAAGCATGGAATCGTAATAAAACACCTTACTACCCTTGTGAACACAAATCAGAGCGATGAGATCTATAGAAAATAGGAAAATGAATCCCATGAACCGCCTCAAGTGATCTTTGGAAATCGACATGCTGATTCAAATATTAAGATATGCATCAAGTGATTGCCTCTGCAATAGACAAAGTTGACAAAATAAGCCCTCTAAAGTAATTTCATGATCTACTTAAATGGAACTTAATTTGGCAACTCTAAGAAAGCCTAAACAACATGATTAATATTCAAATTTGATAAATCCTAAATACTTATTAAATTGCATAATATCGGGAGCAAAAATGACGAGCATAAATGCAGCATATGTAAAATTTGATGTGAATGGAATTATAGGCCCAGTGTTAACATTATTATATCAGCCTGATGATCAAAAGCTCGACTCTACATCTAAAATGATTAAAACTAATTTTTTCACAATGAAAGGAATTGAATTAGAGAATCGAGAAAGATTTTGTAAGGATATAAAGACTCAGAATACCGTAAAAGGTAGATTACAGAAAATGATGAAGAGCGATTTTATAAAAGGAATGTACCCCTTGAAATCTCGTTGCTGCTGTCAATCTAAATCCCCCTTTCATTCTAAAATTAGAGAGCTTGTAATACCTTCTCTATTCATGCAAGCTGAGCTTAGTATTCCTGAAATAGGGTCTCATCACCCTAAAAAAATTCATGAATTTTTAACTAACTTATACGAGGGTTCTACACCTGAATGGGTAATTCAAGATGAATGTGATTTTCAAGAAATATTAAATCATAATTCAGCAAATTCAGCTTTTAAGAAAGATTTAGAAAGTCTAGCAAAATCACTAAATAGTGGAATTCATAACAAAAAATTAACAGAACAGGATTTAGATATTATTATCAAAGGCATATCAGAGCAATCCATTGATTACTTAACTTCAAATAATGAATTAGTCAAATCCTTAGTTATAGATTACCTTTCACTAACAGCTACAATAGGTGAGAATAAACGAAAACTTACACAAATAGCATGTCGTGCAATAGAGAGAGACTGTAGGCCTTTGTATTCTCCTCCCCATCAACAAGAAACCGAAGAAATAAAAACTGAGTATAGTCCTTTTCTTTCGTAAAAAATGAAACGAGAAATGTTGATCTTCAGTTAATCTTAATTTGTGCCCAATGAAACTGAAGATTGTTCAATTTTCAAGCTACCGACTTGCAACTAATGCACAAATCAGATCTTAAGGATATAAATATTAAATGAATCCCCTTCAAATTCTTCAAGTAATATTAGAGGTCGTTAGCAAAATTCAATAATTATATTCCCCAGCGGCTGATAGTAAATATCGAAAAATAGATAATTAGATTCAAGTTGCTAGAAACCTCTTTTTCAAAAATTAAGCCTATTCCCCTCTTCCCATATACCAAAAAAACAATCTTAAAAACAAAGCGCAGCGGGAGCTGCGCACTCCAAACGCGTTGCGTAGTAAAAGTTGTTTGCTTCAAAAGGACTTGGAAGGTTAACAATATTTTTCGCTGCAACGCGTTGGAGTGCGCAGCTCCTGCTGCGCACGCCAAACGCTTTGCGTAGTAAAAGTTGTTTGCTTCAAAAGGACTTGGAAGGTTAACAATATTTTTCGACGCAACGCGTTTGGAGTTACTATGGAGTTAGAGAGGTGATTGAAGAAAGAGAGCTCACCCTTTAAGTTGTTGTTTGTCATAACCCAACAACCAGGAGAGCTCCCATGAAAGATTATACA
>JACDGH010000108.1 GCA_013815395.1 Parachlamydiaceae bacterium | reverse complement strand
GTTAAGGGTATGACATCGCCATTTGCGGAAGAATTATTGCGCGAGTCTCAAACGGACGAAAAACAACGGGCTGCTATCAAGCAGTTGCTCACCACGCGTTATCGCTCTCGCAATTTGAAAGATTTTCGCGAAAAAAGAAAGGTTGTGTCTTCACTTATCCGGCGTGGTTTTGATCTTTCTCTCATTCTTGATATCCTCGGTGATGAGGAGGCGGATTTAACTTCAAAGATATTTACGTCTTTTGAATAGAGATAATTAGCGCATCTAATATTTTACAATATTTTAATTTTAGACCACGAAGGCTTCAAAATTTTAGTCTGGTTAATGCAATTTATAGCGTAATAAAAAAAATATATTTATTAATAATGTGACAAAAATACATTAAATGATATAATAAGTATTGTAAGGTGTTTTGTAGTTATAGTTTCGATTATGTTTTATTGTTTATTTTAGAATAAACTTGTTTAATTTTTTTGTTTGAGGTAATTATGGGTAATATTAATCCAATTGTAGCACATGTTGCTACCGTAACTGCTCCTTCAGCCTCTGATCCGACTACAGCAGCGGGTTTGGTTTCTACCCACGGCGGCTCTGAAGCCAACAGTAAAACTAAAATTGGCAGTTTAGCCGATTTAAAAAAGAAGTCGCCTAAGGTATATAATCTGATGATGATGGGAATTGCTACGAACATATGCCGAGAAATGGAACACCATCAGGATGAATTAAAAAAATTGATGCGTGAAGGGCAGAAACAAACTTAATTTAGTGGGATTTAGTAAAACACTTGAGAGACCTAATTTTAATTGTTACGAGGGTATATGACAGATATTTCACATCTTTCAAACCAGAGTTCAAGCCTTGAATTAAGTACTCTTAAGCCAGCTAAACCTCTCAAAAGTGAAGCAAATGTAATTATGGCTAAAGGTTTCAAGCATGGCTCGGAAACTTTAGTTACCGACAAAACAACAGATGCTGCTTGTCAGCCTCTTCTAGTAAATGCGCCGGAAAGTAACGGTGTTCCACCGGATTTAAGAGGAAGTTCATTTTCTGAGCATCCTCCCGAAAATGCAGCTTTGGTAAAGGAGGCGGTTAGTGATCGTAATTTACCGAAAGACCCTCTCACTGCAACTCCCGGTGCAAAACCTATCAAGCCAGCACGCTCTCCTTCAAGCGATGCTATATTGCAGCACAACAGAACTGAGGATCATTTACATCTCAAAAATGTATTCCCTCCCCCTAAAAGTTCCACCCCCCCACTTCGTGAAAGAGCAACTCCTTCACTTCCGACAACAGCAAGACCAGCAATTCAGAAACAACCAGACAATTCAAAAAAAGCATCAAGCCCTTTATTACAACCTTTGGACAGTTCCTCATCAAATTCTACTATCAAATCTCCTAATGAGAATAATGTCGAACTAACTAATCTATCAAAAAGGTCAACAAATGTTCCGCAAGAAAAGCCTCAGATTATAGCTACAAAGACGTTCAGCGAAAAGATAGGAAGTGTTTCTAATAAAATTTCTTCTTTTTTTTCAAGCAATTCAAAATATGTCACTAAAGGGAAATCTGTATCAGTTTTTTCTGCATTGCATATTGCCTCTTATACTCGAGCTACTGAAGAAAAAATCGATAATAAAACTTGGGGAAAAAAAATTAAATTTATTGCTAAAGGAGCCTTGCGAATGGGCTCTCGCTTACTTGTACCTATAACAGTGGCAAATGAAATTGGATCCAAACTTTTATCGAATATAAAACAAGCTGGTACGGGCTTTGTTAAAGCTGGAAAGTTAGTTCACGTAAAACTATTAACAAATTTAGCTAAAATTGATAATACCAGTAAGTTTTCAGTAATAAAAAAAATTGGTGCTATTGCAAAAGCAGGCATCGAATTGGTAGGTCGCTCCATTCTTCTCTCTTCTGCTGCCATAGCAACCTCTATAAGCGCGGTGGTTATCTCTGTAGTAAATGGAGTTGTTTTATTTGTTGCCGGTCCTGTGAGCTTATTAGGTAATAATCGTTTAATCTCCCAAAATATAACTCAAAAAATTATGCAAAAGACACATAATGTATTTATATCGTCTCAAAAGCTTGTTAATCAGAATTTGGATGATAAAATTCAAAGAGCCGAAAATGCTAAATCAAAAATGGAAAATGACAAACTAATTGCTGAAAATATGATAGCGTTAGAAAATATAAAAAATTCTCCACAACGAGTTTTGTTAGAAACATTAAAAAATAATCTAGATCTTTACCCAAAAAATCAGATTAATGAAAAAAGAGAATTACTAAATAATGCTTTGAATTCGGAACAAGCCTATTTCAAACTGGCTATCACTGCAATTGATTTAGCTCAGCGGGATTTATTTTTGCAGTATAAGGATAATCCATCAAAAACGGTCGAATGGTCAAATAAAAAGAATACTTTGATTATGGAGAGTAAAAAGCTAGAGGGAACTCAAAATTACTATGAAAACAAGATAAATACTTTGAAGAAGGAATACGCTGATAGTGGACTTAGTTAATCAAAGCAATACCACACTTTTTACAAATTTGGAAAAAATATTATATCAAGAGCCAGTTATATCAATAGCCAATATTGTATAAAAAAGAAGGTGATATATGTCGATTACAAATAATAATTATAAAGATCCGAGTATTAGCAACATTACTTCATCTATATCTTCGACGCCTTCTACAAAAAAGTTTCAAAAGGCTGGTAATAATATTAAACAATTACCAACACAAGCAAACACAGATGAGAGGATTGCTACCGAAGGTAATTCTGTTTTTGCTACAAAAAAATCCGATTCTACTTCAGAAAATTTAAAATTGCCTCCAATTGAATTAATAGAATACGGCCCTATTACAGCTCTAGTAAGAGAAGTTGTTAATAGAGAGGATTTACCAAAACCCCCTGAAAAAGCATTACCCTATACTGCCTCAGGTAATAATGATTTAATACACATTGAGTCCACATTACCTTTTATACCTATTCCGGCCGATCTAGAAATAGAATCTTTGTCTCCATATTCGAATAGCCTCACACCTTTCGAGCTGGAGTCTACAAAACCTACTGAAACTAAAGCTAGAAATATAGGGTTATCATTTTTAGAAAGAGTAAAAAAACTTAAAACTTTAAAACCAAATGAAATTTCTCATTCATCCATAAAAATACAAGAAAAACCTAAAATCAGCTCAACTTCTTTCATTCATGTTCGAAAAAAAGACGAGTTTTCTCAAGGTCAACATAGCATAAGTCACAAAATCGATAAACGTTTAGGTGAACTAAATCGTTTAACAAAAGAACAAGTTGCTCTAAAATTCAAGCAATTTAATTCAGGGGTAAGCCCAGATCAAATTACTATTTTAGATAAAAAAATTAACACTTTGGAAGCGGAAAAGGTGAAATGTTATGGTAAATTAAATACTTTGTTAACTGATTTAGAAACATCAGACCCACAGAAATATATCCGACTTTATACAGATAATAATTATAGATTGTCAATCTGCGAAGTAAATGAAAGATTTTTAGGCGAAGGACAATGCAAAATACAAGCTAATAAAATGTTAAAAATATTAGAGCAGATAAAAAAAGACTCTCTATCTGAGGGGACTCTTGACCAACTAAGTGAGGAAGACTCAAATGCATATCTTGCCAGATTAAGTGATCTAAGTATCAGAATTAAAGATGATCGTTTGTCTTGGGGTACACGGACAATTCAGCCCGGCATGGAAGTTTCAGATGAAATATCTCGAGTTTTAAAGCATATGGAGCTGAATAAATTCACTGTTGAAGAGTCGATTAAATTGCCTATAACCTTGTCTATAAAACCTCAGGAATTTCAGCATGCAAAAAAAACACGATCATCCTTAGCAAAAAATATTAAAAGTGCGCAAAAGACTTTAACAGCTAAATTAAAGAGAGATTCTAAATTTAGCCTGACTCCTGATTCGATGAAATCAATCAAAGACCAAACTGCTTTGGATTTTTTTATCATTGAACGTCAGATTAAGGCCGATCTTATATTGAGTAATGCTGATAAAGGTCTAGTGAATTCCGGAATTAATGTTTCTGCAATTTCAGATAATGAACAGTTAAGTAGAGAAATTTCTGCTTTGAATATAGAAGTTCAAACAGGTCGAAGCACTAAAGAATCTATCACCAAAAAAATCATGAATCTTGAAAAGAGATTTGACTCAATCCATTTGAAGCAATTTAAGCTGGCTGCAGAAATGGTCTTATTAAAGCAAAACGACCCTTTAAGACCTCCTGAGCTAGATGTAAAAACCTGGGAAAAACTTGATAATGAAAAAATCTGGGAAAAAGAGTTAGATAAGCGATCCATAAATGCAATGCCTGCCTCTATGAGTGGTTTTGTTATAAGTCCGGAAGATCAAGCAGTTCATGATCTATTGAAATCTGTCAAAGCAAAAGCTAAATCTAAAGGCTTGTATACTTCCTTTGTCAGTACCGCTATAGAATTGAAAAAAAACCGTCGTTCAATTAGCTCAGTTGAAAATGAATTTAAGCGCTATGCTGTTAATCTTCCAACAAGTCAAAATAAAAATTTTGAAGACAATAAAACTAGAAAATATTTGAAAGAAGTTCTTGAAGCAGAAGCAAAGTACTTAGAGGCGTTTCAGAAAGAAGTCTCTCCTGATGACCCCGAATTAATCGCATTAAGAATTAACTATGAGGAATTTAAAAATAAAATAAAACAACTAGTCGAAACATATAATCTCCCTGTCAGAGAAAATTTTATCGAGCTGTGGGAAAAAAACAGAAACTAACTATACCCATTATGAATGATGTAATATTAAGGGGCCATATATCAAAATTCCCTTTGATTGATAAAGTTGAAAAGAATGCATGTAAAAAGAAAATAGTATATGTGACAATCATTTAATAACAAAAATATTGAATTTTTTTTCTGGATAGTAATAATAAAGTCTAAGGCGAGCGATTAAGGCAAAGATTTTCTAAGGGCTTTTGAAACTGAATTCTAGATGATGTTGATCTATGAAAATAGTATATATAGGCATTTATGTTAAATCTTGAACTTTTTCTAGGATTTCCAATCAATAAAGACTTTTCTCAATGTGTTGCGCAAGTAGATACAAAAATTATTGAACTATTTGTCACAGAAAATGACGCGTATCTGAGGCAAGTTGTCTATAAAAATATCATCTATTGGGGGAAAAATATCGGTGAAGTATGCGATATAGATAAACTCGAGCTATTAGAAAAAAATGTTTATAGCCTATTGAAGAAGGTGATTCCAGATTATCCTTTTAATGAAACGCCATTGCTTCTCTTTGGCAAAGCAACTTAATCTTTTGTAAATATTCAACCTTATATGCCATAATTTCAGCCATTTAACAGACTAAAGGTTATTATATACATCCCTTTGGCACAATAGGAGTCGTTGGTTGGAAGAAGAAACATTTTTTATTACAGAAGAAGAAGCCGGAGAACGGTTGGACAAAGTGCTGTCAAAACGGTTTTGCCACGCAGGATCACGCACTTATTTTCAATTTCTGATCGATGAAGGCAAAGTGCTTTTAAATGGTGCTCCCATTAAAAAGCGCAATAAAGCAATCGCAGGCGATGAAATTGAAGTCGAATTTATACTTACCGCTGAATTGGAGCTTAAGCCGGAAAATATACCTTTAGAGATCGTTTATGAAGATGAATCGCTGCTAGTGGTCAATAAGGCACCCGGCATGGTCGTTCATCCCGGTCCAGGACATTGGAGCGGAACTTTTGTCAATGCTTTGCTTTATTATTGCCGCGAGGCTTTTGCATCCACAGATATTCTTAACGAGAAAGATCCGCAGCAAGCATTGCGTCCAGGTATCGTACATCGATTGGATAAAGACACTTCCGGTTTATTAATTGCAGCAAAGACTCCGCTTGCGCAGCAACGACTGATTGAAATGTTTACAAACCGGCAAGTACACAAAGAATATTTAGCTATTTGCATTGGCAATCCTGGAGTTGGAGAGATAGATGCGCCAATTGGACGACACCCTTCCAATCGAAAAATGATGGCAGTAGTGGAAGAAGGGCGTAAAGCTTTGACGCATCATCGTGTGCTTGCATATAATTCTAAGCTAAGCCTGGTTAATGTTGTGATAGCTACCGGCAGAACTCATCAGATTAGAGTTCACATGAAGCATAGGGGGCATCCAGTGCTTGGAGATGATATCTATGGCTTGCCGCAGGTCAATGAGCAATATGGAGCGCAAAGACAGCTTTTGCATGCACATATATTGCGTTTTACTCATCCGATTACTGGTAAGACCATTGAATTAAAAGTGGAAATGCCTAAGGATATGCAAAGAATTCTTGAAAAGAATAAGGTAACTTGAGAGCTATCTTCAGTGGCAAATGAATGAAAGGCTATAGTAATAAAGAACTTAGTAACTTAGGCGTATTTTTTTATTATTTTTAAAAGATGATTTTTTTTCTCGCCTAATATAGTATAATGAGATAACCTTATTATTACTGGCAGTGTAACAACCTTGTGAGAACTCCCAGAGGACATTTAAAAATAGATCACCATTGAAAAAGGATCGAGTTATGAAAGAGTTTGTGGCTTATATTGTCAAAAACCTGGTCGATCATCCAGATAAAGTTAAAATAAATGAGATCGGTGGGACGCAGACGTTAATTATCGAATTGTCTGTAGAAAAATCTGATATCGGCAAGATCATCGGTAAAAAAGGTAAAACGATTAACGCCATTCGCACTTTGCTTATGTCTGTGGCTAGTCGCAATGGGATCCGAGTGAATTTAGAGATCCTCGAAGAAGGCGGGCCTTCTGCGCCGGTAGAAGAAGCTTAAGACAATCTCTGTGGAAAAAAGATGTTTTGCCTTTGGCGAAGCCCCTGGAGTGCGTCGGCTCTGCCGCGCCCTTCAATTCAGGAGGTTAGTTGAAGCAAAGTACAATGATTCGCAAAAGAGTTTTTTAGCTTTTGTCCTTTTATACTACATACCAGGGCGCCCAAGGTGATTTCCTGAATTGAAGGGCGCGGCGAAGCCGACGCACTCCAGGGGCTTCGCCGCCAAAGGCCTACCATCTACGATCTTTCGATTTCTGTCAACCTCGGAAGGGCTCGTTCATTTTTGATTCATTATCAACCCAAGTTTACAGTTATCCGTAAAGGGATACTGATGCTTAGGCGTTTAAAAAAGGACATAAGGGACTTAAAGGACTTAAAGGACAAAAATACTCTAAGAATACCCCATAATATCCTTTTTTATTGTCCTTTAAGTCCTTTAAGTCCTATAGCAATTTAAGTCCCTTAAGGACTAAAATTTTCTTAAGGTGTTTGTGACTTATTCTATTGAATTTTTAATTTGAAATTGAAACCTAGAAGAATCGGACTGAGAAGGACTCGAACCTTCGACCGCCCGCTTAGAAGGCGGGTGCTCTATCCACTGAGCTATCAGTCCTTATTGGGAAAGATCAGCCATCATATTCGGATGGGTGCATATTATTCAAGGAAAAAGAAAATTATGTGAAAAAAAATGCAGGTTGGTAACTTACTTTTAGAAATGGAAAGGGCAAAAAAGAGAAAAATGAGCAAGAAAGATGAACCAGTCTCTGGTTTATGGATATGTGATTGCTATCACCCACACCTGCGGTTTCGCTCGCTGGGGCTCGCTGCACCTACAGTGTGGGTTATATATATCCATAAACCAGAGACTGGTTCCTCTTTCTTGCACATTTTATTCTCTTTTTTGTTCCTTCGTCAATTAATTCTTTTTAGGCGCCACTCTTAAAAAAAACTATCGAAAATGAGCATTAAGCTGATATAATCAGCGACTTAAAGGCAGGGAATTGCAAATTCATGGAACACAAAGTATATTTAGGATTAGGTGGCAATATTGGAGATAGCTTGTCTATCTTACAATCAGCTTTGCAAAGTATCCAAAAGCTAGATATCCAAGATTTTAAAGTATCCAGCTTTTATAGCACGCAACCCGTTAGTGACATAGTGCAAAGATGGTATGTGAATGCAGCATGTCGTTTTAGGACGACAATGGGGGTAAAAGATCTGCTTCACAAACTACAACAAATTGAAATTGAGCACGGAAAAATTGTCAAACCAAAAAATGCGCCCCGCACCATCGACATCGATGTATTGTTTTTTGGCAATGAACGACATGATGAAGCTGAGTGCGAAATTCCGCATCCTAGATGGAGGGAGCGCCTTTTTGTGATCAAGCCA
>JACDGH010000107.1 GCA_013815395.1 Parachlamydiaceae bacterium | reverse complement strand
TATATGAATCTTTAACAAAAGCACTATGTACCTAGGAAATGGCTTTTATATGATCATAAAATGCCCTTAGCTGATTTCATAAAACAATGGGTAGCTGATAATCAGGATAAGATAAAGGAAATTGATCCCCAACTTGTGAATCAAAATTTTGATGATCAAACCATAGCTTTTTTAAAGAATATGGATTTATTGCCAACTTTGCGGGATGCATTTCTCATTTCTTACTCTTTCGATTTCTTACTTACAGGTTCAATTGGAAATCCCTCGCAACAGAGAGAGCAGGTCTACGATTTTTCCCAAAGTATAAAAATGAATGTAGAAAATTTTCAAAAAACGCTCACTGAATGGGAAATGCAAACAAATGAGGAAGGGAAAAATGTTCCCATCTTAGTAGAAAGAAATTTGCAAAGTTCGGGCATGCATTACTCTCTATTTGGAAAAGAGCCTATCATCGGTTTTGGTGAAATATTGAACGAACAATTTAATTATGGCAACGGATGGACAGCTATCTCTTTAACACATGTTGAAAAAGCTTCTCACTTATGGCGAACAAGAACGAGGCTTAAGGATCATTTAGATAAGATATATACGCAAATAAAACTGAGCAAAGATCGCTGGCGTCTAGATTCCAATGAAATTTTGACTATTGATCCTTCTGAAAAACTGCAGCCAACTGTTTATTATATGGATTTTGATAGTCTGCAAATATCAATACAAGAATTTCGAGAACTAATGAGCCTTAGTAGTGCCACTTCCATGCAAATAGATCAAACTATTGGTTATTTTTTAGAACATTCAAATTCCTTGGTTAGACCTACCTATCAAATTTTTTTCCGTTTTCTTATGACCGAAGCAAATATTTTAAATCAGCGCATTAAAGAAAATCCTCAATTTGCTTTAGAAATAGCTGTTTTTTATGAAGAAATGCTGAATTTTGCTCAAGAATCGGGCGAGATCAATACGATCATTTTCATTGCTGGTATGAGCTCTCGTTTTCAAGAAGTCTATGAAAAGTTAGCAAGCTCCAATCCTGAACAATTTCAATCAATTATTAAACCCCAGTTTCTTAATACTTATGAGATTCTGGATCCTTTGATCCAATCAGAATACATTACAGATGAACAGCGTGCCTTAGCTTACCGCGAGATTGTTACTAGCTTTAGAGGGCAAATTACACTTACTCCTGATGAGGCTGTACAAGTAGTTAACGCCTATATGTACATGCATCTATTTGAACTTCCAGAAGGATACCGTGATGATCATGATGCTATGCATGATGTCGATTTTGTGATTAATGATCACTTCATGCCGCAACTACGTGAACTTTTGCAGGGTGAACATCGCGATCAAATTTTATCGAAAATATTGAAGATGTTTATAAATAAGGAACAGGTCGGGGAATGGACCTCTCCGAACAAATTTCCTTATTTTGTATCTCCTCTAGGAGATTTTCAGCTGAATGTCGTCAAGGGAACTTTTAAAACATTTACAAGTGCTATTGTGCCCTTTAATAAGAATCTTTTACGTAATAGATTACTACAGGAAATCTTTAGCGACAAACCTCCAAAAACTATGGCTCAAATTGATGAATATACTTTTGAAATGCAATCTAAAGATGGCGATTCATATAAGCTTTGTGGAAATTGGAGAGATGAAGAGCACTTGCAACGGCAATTTGGAGATCAGTGGTATCAATTGCAGGAAAAAAGTTTTACAGCCGGTTTAAATAACAAAGCGTTGTTTGTAGGAAATCACGTTTGGTATGCTCCTTCTGCTAAAGAAGGAACTGCCGGTTCAATGATTTTAACAGCTAAAGATTCAAAAAAATTTCGTTATCGTTTTGTTCTGGAAAATAAAGAAAATGGTCAGAATCCGCAAGTTCACAAAGTGATTAAGCTTAATGAGCAAGGTCGCGATACCAATTTGATTTTGGTGGATGATATGAGAGAGGAGTTGCACACTTTTCATCGTTTGGAAGCACCTGAGTATATTTTAGCATGGGCTGAAGATGGAATTATTAGGCAAATCGAACTTCCTCGTTTTGGCCTGAGTTTCGCGATTAAAGTAGTGAATAGCAAGCGACAAGGAGTTTCTGAAGATTTATCGGGGTATGCGCTTGTGGAGGGGGCTAAACAACATGTTCCTGAGCTTGGTAATCTTGGGCATTATCTTCATTTACAGCGCACAGAAAGCGACGGATCACTTTCAGAGAGAGTGATTTTTGCAAGGCAGCCACTCGAGCCCTATACTCAAGGGTCTTATGTAACAAATGCCGAACCCAATAAGAATGTCGGGATGGGCATGTCTCTTAATCCACAAGAACGTACAGAATATCAATTAATCAAGACGGAACTCGTCCCCATTACCACCAATGAGCAAGAGGCTATTGAAGCTAATTTGTTTTTGGCGATGACTCACCTGGCTGAAAGGCATTCTATAGATCCTGATAAAGAAGCGAATCCCTATGCCAGAGCTAATCACTATCTCGAAAAGGCCAACAATCAAATCCTCCGTCAACGTGAAGGTCTTTCATTGGATACCTTGGAGATTTTAAGATGGATTGCTACTCAAGATACTGTTACAAATGATAAACATCCAGATGCCAATGTCTTGAGACTTAAAGCAGAGTTAATGTTGCTCCGTAATCGCTTAGATTTTTCGGATATGTCGCTTTCAAGGGCCGAGAGAGATGCTTCAAATAAAAAAAATGATCTGCCTGAATCCTTTAAGAAACGTTTAAAGGTACATAACAATTTGATGATGACATTACAAGAGACAATTCAAAAGCATTATATAGACCATCTTACACATTTGAAATATGTTGATGCCGACTTGCAGTTAAGTCCCAACGAAGAGTTGCGTTTGCTGCAAAATCTCGGCAATGGGGATAACAGATTAGCTTTTCGCTTTCACGAGCTCACCCATGTGATGGATATGGCACAAAGCGTATCAGAAACAACTTCCTTAAGAATCATTACCTCAATGTTAGGAGCACATTCACATATAGATGTTAACTTTCCAATCCAATGGCTGGAGACGCTGGAGACATTGCTTGATCCACCAAAAGCAATAGCAGAAAAAGGTGTTTTTCTCCGCGATATCAATGCTCCCAATCTTTTTTTGCAATATTATGCGATTGCGCGGGGTGATTTGCAAGGCCCTGAAGCAGTTGCTGAGTTGAATGAAGGGATAGGTTTACATCTCAGTCCGTTTCTTACGCAGGGGGAAATGCTGCGCGAAATGCGGACAGCCTTGAGAATGACATTAGCTGCCAATGATCGAGGCGATCATTGGCTTACAATGACCCTGCTAGCTGTAGCAACTGATCCGACAAAATATCCTTTATCCCACACAGAATTGAAGAAGGAAATTATAAATTTGAAAGATTTTAACGAATCATATGAAAAATTATCAGAAAAGATCAAGAAAGTTAAAGATTATGTTGAAAGTGGATATCTAAATCGATGTTTGGAAAGAAAAAAAGAAGCGAGACTAAGAGAGATTTTTGGTTGGCTTACTACGAAAATATCAAAGACGAACTGTTAGAAATGGGTAAGTATGATGAAAAAATTAAATCAGCTGAAATAAAGTATAATAATGATGATCGTGTTCGAGAATACAAGCAGGTGCAATATGATTATCAAAAAAATGATGAAAGACAAGTCCAGCTTGATGCTACCAAATTAGAAATCACCAAAATTGAGACTTTACTGAGGGAAAATCTTCGAAATCCAACAGAAGAACTTAAAAAGCAGGATGCATTGAGTTTATCTGTTCCTATATCAAAGCAGGCAGGTGCAGAATCCGAGCGTCTGGAGCGAGAAAAGGAGATTAGCAAAAAACCTAAAACTGCGGTCAAAAAAGATTTAACTTTTTCCGAATGTATTAATCTAGACTTTGAAACAGGTTTTCCTATTTCCAATCGAACCCTCATCCAACCTATTATTCCCTCGCAGGCTATGTCACAAATTCTTCGCACGATCCCTGCTCAACAAACTTCACCTGAGGGCTCTGCAATTGCGCTTTTTCAAGGAACACCCAAAAATCCGCGGATTGGAGAACTTTTTGCCGCTGCGGAGAAAGAATTTGTTGATTACACTCATAAATCTTTAAGCAACAATCTAGATTATGAAGTTGTGGATGCAGCTAAAACAGCAGAACTCTGCGAAGTTTTGTTTCAAAATGTGACTTCTTTGCAACATGATGTGCTTGCACAGGAGAAAACCTTGTTAAAAATTGCCAATCGAGGACCGGTGCGCACAGGTGAGCTTGCGCAGCGCGATTTACAAGTAGAACAAGGGGCTGTGAAGTTGATAAGTCTCGATGAACTACATCGAGCTTTTTTCCAGAGGGATCTTGAAGTCCTGCACAAGCGAAATCCACACTTGTCCAAAGAAGAAATGACCGAATTATTCGCTAATATAGAAAATTATCTTTTGGATGCCACTCATTTACAGCATGAAAAAAGAGTGTTAAAAAAAGCAGAAATATTAAAAAAAACCATTGAAAGTAACCTTACAGGCTTAACACTTCAGGAAAATATCCGTGCTTTTGTGGATGTAGTCGCATCTACACGCACCTATAATCCACATGAACATCCCGAGTACTTAACCTTTGAATACTATGCTGACATTCTCATGTGGAAGTTACAAGTAGAAACTTTAGATGCTTTTGGCAAAAAGGAGCTTAACGGGGCCCTCATCGAATTAGCTATGTCACTGGGAAAATCCTCCGTGATTGCACCATTACTAACTTGGCTGGCAGCTGATGGAGAACAGATTGCTTCAATCTTGACACCTGAACCATTATTGACTTCAATGGCAAAAGACCTGCAAGAAACTTCTGGAAAGGTCTTTGGCCAAAAAACGCGTACAATCGCCATTAAACGCGAGCCAATCACTACTGCCCGTTTACAACGACTGCTTGATAATTTAGATGAGGTGAGACGAGAGCGGTTTGCCTTGGTTTGGTCTGCAAATGATATTTTGAGTTTATTCAACCAATGGGTGGAGCTCAATGAGCAAGCTCATGAAATGAAAATCAAAGGCACCTGGACACCCGAAATGCAGAAGGCGTTGTCTGATAAGCGAACCTTGTTTTTAAAAAACTTCAATTTGTTAAAAGAACGTGCTTCATTGACCGTCGATGAAATTCACAAAGTCTTTGATATTTTACAGTCCCATAGCTTCACCTTTGGCGCACCTAAAGCCGTACATAAAGATATTTCATCGGGGGTTGTGCTACTTCTAGATACAATCCTTTCGGACAAAGCGCTTTTTGAAAAGACCCGTTGGGAGTTTTTAGAAAAGTCTACCGGCGAAAGTTTTACTGAAGAAAGTTATCAGAGTAGTGTGAAAGGCAATATTATTGATTCCTTGATAGAAAGAGGGATTGCTCCAGAGGATTCAGAATATCGCGATTTTTTTAGACAACTCACGCAGTTAGAAAGGCAACAACTAAAAGACTATTTAGCTGATGGTGCCAAGGCAGACAAAGGGTATAATTTCCTATTGAATCTTGAAAAAGGGAAAGGGATCCCCTCTATGATGGCAAAAAAAGTGCGCAACGAACTTGCTACACTTAAAGAAACAATTAACTACATTCTGCCGCAAACGGCAGGTAAAAAACCATTTGTGCATTTTGGAGAAGATGCAGATAAAGAATTAATTGTTCCCTATCACGATGGTGTGCCTACTGTCAATTCTCTTTTCGGCAGCGTGATAGAACGCCTTCTTTACACTGCCCAGTATGGTTTGGCACAAGGAATTTCAGTCGATATTGTCCGTAAAAAGATTGAACAGCTTGTAGATATTTACGTGACTGAACGCGCTCGCGGTCAAATCCCCGATTTATCTGAATTTAATCGTCTGGTAGGTGGAAATAAGGATCGGCAGTTTAGTTTGCTTAAATTTAGCGACAAGCGCTTTGCAGAAAAAAACTATGCAGAGATGGCGAAAATTATCAATCAACATCCTGATGTAGTGCTTCAGTTAGTAGCGGAATACCGTCTTCCAAACATCAAGGTCTATGCCAAGGAAATCGAGAGCAGTGCCCACATTATTCCTTTGCTGGCCAAAGAGGAACAAGGGATTCGTGGCATGAGCGGGACTTTATTCAATGTACCCACTTTTCCTAAAATCTTTCAACCCACTAAACTTTCTGATACGCAAGCCAAAACATTGCATATCTTAATGAAAAATTCGGCGCAAAGAGTCGCTACATTGCCTTCGACAAAGGGTGGAGGTGTCGCCGATAAAATGTCGATGATCCATGCCCATGAAGCTGAGACTGCCGCTTCTCTCCTAGATGCAGCAGGCACCTTTAGCGGCTTAAGTAATGCAGAGGTTGCTCGTCGCATGCTCGAAAGATTACAATTAGAAAATTCTAACATTCAAGGCGTGGTTTATTATGATGGAAACCTCAAAAAGGTGATCACCACTAAAGATAAAGACCCTATCGTTTACCGTAATGACGTGAACAAGGATACCCTTGCGGCCTTTTGGGATCTTTCCCATATTACAGGGTCAGACATTCCACTTGGCCAGTTTATGAAAGCAAATATGATTGTAGGTAAACACACCACACTTGTTTCTTTAATGCAGGGAGCTTGGCGGTTGCGGGGGTTGACTAAGGGACAGGTAGTTAATTTCATGGTGCCTGAAGAAGATAAACACATCATTCGCAAAATGTTGAAAGAGCATTTGGATATAGACATTGCAGAAGGTGACGATTTAACTTTTCCTCAAATGGTTTCATTTGCCTACTTAAATCAGGCGTTGCAAGAAAGTGAAAACACCTATCAGGGCGTCAAAGAAAGCCTCAAAGTGGCTTTAATCAAGCATCTTTCCAAGATAATGTGGAATGAAGCGACTTCTTCAGAAGATGCTTTAAGAATTTATGAGGATACTCGCTCTTTATTCATTAAAGAAGAAGCAAAAGAGCCTTGGGACCGCTGGGGTCAGCCATTGCAGGATACTTCAACAAGCGGGGCTCTTCAACAACTTCTCGAAGGGTGGAAAACCCATACTATCATTACTAAAATCCGCAGTGCTCCTGAACTTTACAAAGGATTAGACCTCAAGATTCTATTTAAAAACTGGGATCAAATTATCGAAAAAATTAGCGGTCCACTACCTGAAACAGTTAAAATGGGGGCTCAATCTTATGGGAAAACAACCGAACAAACTGTGGAGCAACAAGTTCAACAGAATGTGGAGCAACAAGTTGAACAGCAAGTGCAGCAAAAGGTTGAGAAGCAGGTACGTCTAGAAACAGGCGGTTCAGCAGTTATTGGAAGAATGCGCATTTTAACTGAGAATCCTTTTTCTTTAAAAGATTCTATTCCAACCCCCTTAGAAATTCTCGAGACTATTCCGGAGGATGAGCTTCCCGAAGTTTTTAAAAATGAGTCTGAAAAACCGATAGATACAGGTTTATGTGTTCTAGTAGATGAACTTCTGCAAAGAAACGATGCTACTAAAGAACTGGGAAGTGTTTTTGATAAAGATCTTTTAGCTAGTTTGAATTTGGCGCCAGTACAAGGGCTAGCCAAGGTCCCACCCGCATTTACTGGAAGGACGAGATCACAAAAGGCATCTCAAATGTTATATACGCCCTTTGGTCAGTTCCAAAAAGCATGTTCTTTTGTTGAGGTCATTCAAGATAATCGATCGGGTAAATTAAAATTAAAGTTAATCGATGAAATTGATGCCGCAGCGATTAGGCAAGCTATTAAAGAAGAAAGATCAAAAGATAGTCAAAATGAAGATTCAGATCCCTTTGAAGGTAATGTTCGCATAGGATTATATCAATTGCAGAAAAAATCTTATGTTTTAGACGATGTAGGAAGCCTCCCTATTGACTTAACTCAACCGAAAACGCATGAACGATTCATGGAGTTGCTTGTCCAGGCCAAATTTGCCGCAGGCAAAATAAACTTTAATCCTGAAGAGCTTCCTTATCTTGAAAAATGGATAGCCAAAGTAGGGGCAGCCAAAGTATTTGAACTAACAAAAATCATTTTAGACCCAGTTGCAAAAGGGGATACGCGGAAATCATTTGCTACAAGTACCCTTGCTAAAACATTTGAAAAGCAAGGTGTTTCGCGACAAGCCTTGACCTCTTTTTAGTACAAAAAGAAAGAGCTTTAAGACTACCTCTACAAGGATCGAGTAGGAGGGAGCTTTCGCTCCCGTCCTCTCACACCACCGTACGTACGGAACCGTATACGGCGGTTCATGATCACTGTGACCTAGCACATACTAACGTCATCATCGAAATATATCCCA
>JACDGH010000106.1 GCA_013815395.1 Parachlamydiaceae bacterium | reverse complement strand
GAGTTATTACGAAATGTTCATCGTCTTATCCAATCCGTCAATACCACCCATCAAGTCAATTTTTCTTTGTAAACCTTTTAATTTCAACTCGCCCCCAATTCTTCCCAAGAGCCTTTTTTCTTCGGTAAATACTTATCTAGAATGCTAGATTTATACAAAAAAATTGGCAATAAATCAAATCATTTTTTCCTCTGCCTAAGGTGGGGCAATAAAATAAAAGAATAATTCAACCACCCTATATAGCTCCCTAAAGTATGAAATGCCACGAAATATTAGCCATGAACAATACGTTCTCTTTTTTGCACATTTTTCTCTCATTATGTAGCCTCCACTGGAGGTGCGTCGAGCCCAAACGAGCGAAACCGTGGGTGTAGTAGTCATCAGCAATACAAAAGTAACCAGAGAGTGGTTCCTCTTATTTGCACATTTTATTTTCTTTTTTTCCTTTTTATCACGCTTAAACGATTAGAATTTCTTCTATTTTTTTACTTCAAATCTTCCAAAGTTTTAGACTCAAATCCTTTAATTATGTACTCTCGAATTTTTCTTAGCATAGGGGCTTATATCACTATCAAACAAATAAATAATCAAACAAAACTCCAATTATTATCCACCCCAGCTGCCGATCATTGGAAAAAAATTGGGATTCGCCATCATCACGGTATTAATCTTCCTCTTTTTTCGCTGCATAGTCAAAACAGTTGTGGAATAGGTGAATATCCTGATCTCCTGCCCATGATTACATGGTGCAGACAAACAGGATTTGATGTAATTCAACTGTTACCTCTAAATGACACCGGAGATGAAAGCAGCCCCTACTGCGCTATATCGGCTAATGCCCTAAATCCTATCCATTTAGGGCTAACCAAATTAACAGGCATAAATAATAATCTTCTTTTACAGCAACAAATTAACGAATTGCAAAAACTTAATTCTTTAAAAAATATTGATTATAAACAGATTCGGCAGCTTAAGGAAAAATTTTTTAGTGATTATTATCAAACTCAAGTTGCTTCATTACCATTGCATAAAGAGTATCAAGAATTTAAATGGAAAAACCCCTGGCTGTTAGGCTATGCCTTCTTTAAGGTACTCAAAAAACAATTTAATTGGCAAAGCTGGGAGCTGTGGCCGGAGTATTTGAAAAATCCCGACTTAACTCGTTTAGAAGAGATGTCTAGTGTGCCTGAAATTCATCATGAGATGGAATTTTATATTTTCATCCAGTTTCTATGCTTTCAGCAAATCGAAGAAGTAAGGCAATTTGCTACCGAAAATAATATTTTTCTTAAAGGCGATATTCCTATTCTTATTAACAAAGAAAGCGCCGATGTTTGGCTTAATCGCAAACTTTTCTTAATGCAGTATACTGCTGGAGCCCCTCCAGATATGTATTCAAAAGAAGGACAAAATTGGGGTTTTCCAATTTACGATTGGTCGGCTCTGCAAAATGAATTTTATCAATGGTGGATTGAGAGGCTAAAAGTAGCATCCTGCTGCTACCACATGTACCGCATTGATCACATTGTAGGTTTTTATCGCATCTGGGCTATCCTAAATGGTCATAAACCAAAGGAAGGCATATTTATACCCGAAGATGAATCTTCATGGATACCACAAGGAGATGCCATTATGCGCATGATGCTCAACAATTGCCCTATGTTGCCGATTGGCGAAGATTTAGGAACAATTCCAGAAGAAGTAAGATCAAACTTAAAAAGTTTAGGCATCTGCGGAACCAAGGTAATGCGTTGGGAGAGGTATTGGCTATCGAATAAGGCCTTTATCGACCCATTGGATTATGATGAGGAAAGCATGTCCACAGTTTCCACTCACGACTCTGAAACCTTACAATTGTGGTGGACTCATCAACCAGAGGCTAAATTATATGCTAAAACTATGGGATGGAAATATCAATCGGAACTAACTCAAGAACATCGTATCAGCATTTTACAGGCATGTCATCAATCAGGCAGCCTCTTTCACATTAACCTTTTTCAAGAATACTTGGCTTTAATACCTGATCTATCTTGGCCTAATCCAGAAGATGACCGCATCAATTTTCCAGGCACCGTTTCTGAAAGAAATTGGACTTACCGCTTCAAGCCAAGCGTGGAAGAAATTGTCCAAAATCAAGCACTTAAATTAATTATATCACAAATTTTGACCTGATATTATTATTGGATATAAGTTTAGGCTACAAAGCCATAGTAATAAATTTTTTTATGACATCCTAGTTGAAATTTCCATATCATTTTTTCTGGTTAGTAGACGCACTTAATTGAGGCTCTACTAACCAGAAAAAATATGAATTAGAATTTTCAACATGGAGGATAATATTTTTGGTTCTTGGGAAGAATTGGGGGCGGGATTTCTTAGGGTAGTTTTTATCTTAGGGTAGTTTTTATACGTTTTAGAGGCTAAGGGGAAACGCAGAGACGGTGAGAAACGCGGAGGCGCCGAGAAAGTTGGTTATCTGTAATTTACAGGCAAGAGGATTTAAAAAAATAGTAGATCGAACTTACAAATTCGAGTTAAATGGAACTTTTAATTTTTTAGCTCCTTCTTTAAACTATATTTTATACTAATTTAGTTCTCAGCGTCTCCGCTTTTCTCTCCACCTCTACGTTTCCCCCTTTGCCTCTAAAACGTATAGAAGCGGGACGAAATGGGCAGGCCGTATAGAGTCTTACGAAATGTTCATCGTCTTATCCAATGCTTTAATACCCAGCAAGACCATTTTCTGTGTAAACCTTTTAATTTCACCTCCGCCCCCAATTCTTCCCAAGAACCATTTTTTTTGCTTGGGGCGATTTTAGGAAAACCTTATAACTACGCTATATCCTAGTGTAATTCTTTCTAGTAATTTAGCGCTTCTTTCATGTAATTGATTACTTAATATTTTTACATTATCGAAATCAACTCTTGTTTTAGCTCTTTGATTTAAGCTTACAATATGTTCTTTCTGATTAATTATTTTAAAATATTCTTGTTGCTGAACTATCAATAATTTCATTACCAATTCTTCACGTTTTAATGATTCAGCTTGCACATCTTCAGAATTCTGTAATCGATTAGGTGACGGATTTTCAGATAAATATATACTAAAAGTCATCCATTCCTCTTCTTCATTATCAGTTTTCAGCCGTTTTAGTTCATTATCAGACCAAAGTACATTTTCACTTTTTAATATTTTTTTACTTTGTTTTAGTATAATATTACAGTTATCCTGAATTTCATTAATAGCTTTAAGAATAACACGGAATTGAAATGTTTCAGTTTTGAAACTCATATTATTTCTTGGGCCTAATTCTTTGCGACTTTTAGCATATTCGGAAAACCTATCAAACTTGGCAGTTAACTCTTGTAATGCACGTAATTCTGATTTATCAGCTATTGGCTTAATTTTCTTTAACTCATCCTGCCAGTAAATTTCTATTCTCTTTGGTAATCTCGAATTTTTTAGCTTTATTTGCAACTTAGTAGTTTCTTTTTCGATTTCATAAACTGTCGTTATTTGATCAAGCTCTGTTGTTACAATTGTACACACTTTAATTGGATCTGATATAGCTAAGGACGTGGTATCTTTTGCTCTTAAACCCAACAAGAGAGTTTGCAAACTCCTTATTTTAATCAACAATGCGCTTTTGGATTTAATGTCTGTTTTAGAATTTTCATTGTTAATTAAATAATATGATCTTGATAAATCTAATAATGTATTATTTAATTCTTTTTTATAATTTTTGTTTACTGCTTTAGTAATTTCTTTTATCCTTTCCAGACTCACTTCTAGGTGAGTTTTAAGATTAAAATTTGTTTTTTTATGCAAATTCATTGCTCGTAGTTCTTTTAAGACAATTTCTCCCTTTATTAAAATTTCATTGGATAATTTATAAATTTTTGCTAGACCTTTACCTTTTGAATTTTTTAAGTTCTTTTGCAAATTTATAATTTCATTTTTCAAATGATTAAGATTCTTAATTTCTTTGTTAGCTTTTTTTACTTCTGCCTTAGATTTCGATACTTCTGACGTATCAGCAGTGAATATATTTTTTAAAAAACCCAATTTTGGATGCTTAGCTTTTTGTGCCTGCCATCTTATGATACAACTATCTATTCTTAGAAGGGCGTCTTGTCCGACTTGCCAGCTTAGCTCTTTAAGAACCCCCGGAAGCTCATTATGCTTATAAGATTCAGATTCCTTCTTTGTTAAAGAGCGCGCGGGAAATGCTGTGACTGGATCTCTTGAATTTAGTGGAGGAATTGTCAAAGACATATAAAAACCCTCTTCACATCATAATTTAAGGTCTTTTTGTATTTCCTGCTGCAGCTGCATTAAGCTATCTTTAAATTTTCGAAAATCGGATTCTGATGTCGCTTTATTTAATTTATTATTAATATTTATATATTTTGAACTAAGGGTCTTTTGCCAAGGCCACAGCTTCACATTTTTTGCACTTTTCTCAATGATTTTTAAATTCTTTTCGATATTACTCCTTATCTGCTGTATATCTTCTAAGTGCCCAGAAATAGCGAATAGTTCTTTCTCAAGAATTTCTACTGCCATGGTGGTATCGACAAATAAATTAACTTCTTTTGATGGAGTCAGTTCACTTTCAATTATTTTTTTAAATTTTTCTATATTTCCCAAATGAAATCCTAACTCAACTTTAAAGCGCTTTGCATAATTTGATGGGATCCCCTCTTGGGCTTTTTTTCCTATATCTAAACTCAAATGATCCACCTTTGCTTGAGTTAAATTGGCTGCTTCATGAGCAGAAGCTAAACTAACTATTTCATGACAGATTGCTATTTTTGCTAATTCTATATTTATTTCTTCAAGAGGGTTGAGAAAATCAATATTTTTCTGCGGATCCTTAGCTAATAACAAAGCTTTTTCAGACAATTTTCCAATTTTATCTAAAAGCTTTAATGATGAGGGGTGAGTTCGATCTTTTGCAAAATCTAATAATTTGTCACTATGCATATCTAGCACTTTGTATACGGACTCCTTATAATCATCATAATTTTCTAAAATTTGATCTCTTCTTTGAGATAAATCTTTAAAATAAGTGATAAATATTGTGGGATGGCTAGATTCAAACTTATCTATAACTTTTTTAGCAAGACCGTTAACTTTAACAATATCGTCTTTTTCATTTTTTAATGATTTTTTCAAAGAAGTAATTTGGTGGTATAATTTTCTATAATTTTTAATTTGCTCTTTATTTTTATTTTTACCAAAAATTCGATCAAAAAAGGATCTTGGTTTATTTGCAACTAATTTATCTTTAGATATTTCGGACTCTAGCTTAATAATTTTATGATTAATATATTCACTTGCCATATTTATCTGAGCTATAAATAATTCTCGAAGATCATTAATTTCTTTTTTAATTTTGTTATTTTGATCTAATAGGCCCGCTCTTTCAGTTTCAAAGAGAGGGGCGAGCTTGTAGTCATTATTCAAACTCCTATTATTTGCATGTGAATCATCTAAAGGTTCCATTTATAAAAAAGCTCCTAATATTGTCTTTATATCCAATTTATACTTTAAGCTTCTTCAACTCTATTTACCTTTTAACTTGTTTTTGTTGGTAAAAGTGCTTTAGCTGCATTAATGTTTTTGCTTAATTTTACATTTAAATCAGCAAGGTAATTAAAATCTGCATGTGTTTTAGCTTTCTTTATTAAATTAATGATTTGCTTTCTTTCACTGCATATTTTTTTGTTGAGCTCACTAAGATCATTCTTTTGCTTAGGATTAAGTACTTTAGATGATTTACCCAGAAGTGTTTTACAATCTCTTGCGGCGACTGAATAATTAGTTTCCTGAGTAACTAATTGTTGTAAAGCCTTGACCTTATTATCAATTTTTTTCGCTTCCTCAAAATTAGGAGAATCGATAGACCCATCTATTTGATTCTCCAAGCCTGTCACCAATTTTTCTATATTATTAGTATTAGAATCCGAAAAAATGCGAGTTGAATTTTCAAAAGCTTCACAACTTTGATTAAAAGAAGTCATCGTCACCTTCATAAGAGCATAGACTTCTTCAAGTGTACTAAGCTTTTCATATGCTTGCAAATTCCCAATAGGCTCATTAACGTTCTCTGGAGTGGAGTTATTTATAGGCTTAATTTGTTTACTTAATTCTGCTATTTTGCCTATAACAGCGAAATTCATCCTATAACGCAATTGTTTTATTTCGTTTCTTCCCTCACCTGTAGGAGCTTGTGAAGAAGTGTGAAAGCTTCTATATAAATTATCATAAAGCTTTTCTTGATGTATTCGAAGTGTTACCTCTTTATTTTTAAATATAAGAGTCATTTGCTTTGTTATTTGATTATTTAAATCATTAATTTCTTTTTTAAATTCAGCATTGTCTTTAAAATTTTCTAATAAAATTTTAGAAAGCTTAATAATTTTTTCTAGATCAATAGAGTTTGAACTGTTTAACTCAGTATTCATGGTTTCTAATTCATTTTTTTGTTTATTTAATTTTTCGATCTTTCTTGCACCAAATCCCATTATCAATTTAATATGTCCAAATAAATTTGATGATCCCTTGTTTTGAGTGTTGCAAATTGTAGTCTCGAGTTGCGAAAAGGCACGAGAAGACAAGCTTTTAGCTTTTTCTCTTAAGTCCTCGGAAATTAAATCAATCTTTGATGCATCTGAACTATTCGATGTATTAGATTCGCCTGATTTACTTGACAAACTTGCATTGAGAGTGGGGTCCATACGAACCTCTTTAAATTAGTATTTTTCGACTAACTATATATAAAATCACATAATTTATTATAATTTAAATTTTATTAATAAAATATAATTATTTATTTTATAAATAAATAAAAAATAAGAATATAGAACCGGATCCGATTTAACCTATACTTTTATTAATGATCCCATACCTGCGCAGCCTTCAGTCGGCTCATTGCAGCATAGTTACTGGCTAAATAATAAAAGCACGACGTCTGGCCCTAGGTTGGTTAATCTAGCTAAAAAGGGCTCTCTAAGCGTTTTCTAATTTCTGGGCTCGTTGACTTGTGGAAAGCAGGGCGAAACGCCCCGGCTACCTTGGCTTGGGCGGCATAATCGAGGTAGCAAGAGCGTCTTGCCAGGAACAAAAAATAGGAACATGGTTTAGTGAATAATTTTAGCTATAAACCAGCTAAATTGACCACCTAGTTTCGCCCTGCTTTTCATAAGTCAAAGACGACACAAATTAAAAAAATTTAACAAGTTGTTATTAATCCCCTCTATAAGTATATTTTGGCACTCAATCCACTTTAAATTTAGTTCATACCTAGCCATTTTAAGCTTATTTTTTATGAAAGTTATTCTTACAGAAAAGCCCTCTGTTGCCCGAGATATCGCTGCCCATTTAGGAGCCAATCAGCGCCGTGATGGATTTCTTGAAGGAAATGGGTATCAAGTCACGTGGGCTTTCGGTCATTTAATCACCCTCAAAGAGCCTGAAGATTATGATCCCGTTTTAAAAAAATGGACGCTTTCCACTTTGCCATTCATCCCCAAGCAATTTGAACTGAAAGTGGCCGCCGACAAAGGAATACGTCAACAATTTGCCATAATAAAAAAACTGTTTAAATCTGCCGATGAATTGATTTGCGCCACGGATGCCGGAAGAGAAGGCGAGTTAATTTTTCGATACATACTCAGCATGACGGGCTGTACTAAAACACAATGGAAAAGACTGTGGCTTTCATCGCTCACTGAAAAAGCTTTGCAGATGGGCTTTAATGATCTAAAACCTGGTCGCGATTACGATAATCTTTACGCTGCGGCAAGGTGTCGTAGCGAATCGGACTGGATTGTGGGCCTCAATGCCACGCGTTGCTTTACGGTGCGCTATGGTCAAGGCAAAATGCTTTGGAGTATCGGTCGAGTGCAAACGCCTATTTTGGCCATGATCGTCCGCCGCGATGATGATATCAGGGAGTTTAAATCTGAAATTTTTTGGGAACTATTTACCACCTATAAAGAATGTGTTTTTAAATTTAAAGGGGATCGCTTTAAGTTTAAAACTCAGGCAGAAGAACTTCTTAATCAAGTTAAAGAGCACAGTTTTACCATTACGAAAATGGATAAAAAAAAGGAAAATGAGCTTCCCCCTCTTTTATTTGACTTAACTGAACTGCAGCGGGAAATGAATCGTCGTCTCGCTCTATCAGCAGCGGATACACTGCAGATCGCGCAAACACTTTATGAGCAAAAATTGATCACTTATCCCAGAACGGACTCCCGCTATTTGACTGATGATATGAAAGGGGTGGTCGCGCATACTTTAGAGCATCTTAAGCAGTTCAAAAGCAAAGAGATCAATCTTTTAGATTTAAATAAGCTCAACTTTTCCAATCGAATTATCAACGATAAGAAAGTTAACGATCACCATGCCATCATTCCCACCGGGAAACTGC
>JACDGH010000105.1 GCA_013815395.1 Parachlamydiaceae bacterium | reverse complement strand
GCCTACACCATAGAGGAATTTGTTCCTTTTTTCAGGAAAGAAGGCGGAATTAAAGCACTTAAAGGGGATTTATCAAAAAAACACATCAAGCTGCAAAATGATCTTGTTGAATGGAAGAAAGATCTTCTCTCTGATCTCCCAAATACAGAGCTTGAAAAACGCTTTGATATCATAAATGAGTCTTTTGTGGCTTTATACCAAGAAATTAGCAGACAAACTGTCCCTCAAAGATTTAAGGATAAGCATCTTGCTGAAATTACACAAGAATTAAAAGGGTGTACAGAAGATTACGCCGCCTATTTCGAAAAAAACCTCCAATCAGCAAAAAGCGTAGTTGAGGAAGAGGGTCAAATGTTTCTACACACAAATTATAATTTCCCAAAAAAATTCCATGAAAACTATAGATCGTATCGAAAAACACTAGCTGACTTCAATATGCTTCAAAAGAGTTTACTACGGGTAGCCAAAATAATCGAAAAATCAAAAACTACCTCTTCAGCAAGCAGCCTGGATGATCTTGTAAAAACCTTTGATGAAAACAAAGCAATTTTTGAGAAAATATTCAAAGAAAGGAGTTTAAAGAGCCTTACAACGAGAGGCTGCATTTACAAAAGCAGTATGACGGAGCAATGCAAACTTCATTATGAAAAAGTTTTGGCAAAACACAATCCAAAGATAGAAGAGTTGTCATTACTTTTTCCTAAACCTAACAATAGTAGGGTAATTTTTCCTTCGTATGTCACTGCTAGTGAAGAAATGTTAAAAGGAGCCGATGACCCCAGAATGTTAGCTCATGTATTGGGTGGCTTCATGATTGAAAAAACACAATTTGAAGGAGCCAATCACGTTGAAAGCTTGGCTTATATGATCGAATTTGCCGAGTATTTTTTAAAAGAACCAAACATCAAAGAATCTATAGTCCAAAAATTATCGAAATTCAACAACGAATTAAAACTAAGCTTAGCACTTGCACAAGAGCTTGAAAAATTAACCCACCATTTTGATGCAAAGACCAATCGACAATTTGTTCAACAAACTCTATATCAACTTCAGACCTTAAAAAAAGGAGAATCTCTTATTTTTCCAGGAGGATGGACAAGCCCGGTAGGAGATTCAGGTCATGCTATGCTATACCGATTTGAAAAAAATAATCAGGGAACAATAGATCTTTCCATTATCAATACGGGGGCGGGTTTGGAGAGGCATGATCGTGTGATGCAAAGGACAAAGGTAAAGTATAATCCCGTAAGATATTTCCCCAATTTGAATATTGTTTTAGGAGAAATTGATGAACGACTTCTCATCTCTTTTCTAGAAAAAAGGCTACTGCCATTAATAAATGCAAATGCATCCGAATTTGATGCGGATAATATTTATGGAGTGGAAGTAGAAAGATTAAAGCATAAAGAATCCTCAAATGCTTTAAAGCCCCAAGATTGGATTACCGGCCAGCGATCAGGTGTGTGTGCTTTTAAGTCAGTTCTTATAGCATCGAGATTAACTCTAGGAGTAAAAGATTATAAAGTATTTAAACACTTGATAGAACTTAAGACCCTGAATGATGGAACCAATAAACTACACCTAAATGTTTATAACAAAGAAATCGTGCATCATGTGATCCACATTTTGGAACGAGCCTCCTTACGAATGATGTCATCCACGCTCAAGCTGAGACAAAAGAATCTACTTAGCGCAAAACAAGCCAGAAGTGCCTATGACAAAGCTCAACTTACTTTACAATCAGTTGACAATTATCGACAACTGCCCTTTGAGCCATCAAGTCCCAAGGAGAAACAAATCTATAATTCTATTGATTTGAGTGCCTCCTTAGCAGCTTATCGAGCTTCCATCAAGCTAACTTCGCCCGAAATACACGAAAGCGAACCAATAAATTTATACTCACCAATCTTAGAAATTATGGGGGGAACTGCGGAAGAATCCGTCAGTAATCTAGAGAGAAATATTGCATTTATATCTAAAACCTTCAAAAAAGATACAGCCTATGCCATTGTGCTTGTTGCAAATTTACTAACGCAAATAGACTACACTGAGCATACGGAATTATGGGATCAAATTGCAGCAGATGACATGCTAAGAGGAAAGGCAATGCAGCCTCTTCAGATTCTTACGGAGATGTTCAATTTCACACTTAATATTAAGACCCGGGCTTTGACTATCAACATTTTTACTATTGCCTCAATATTAGCTCATCATCAATGGATTAAAGGGCCTTTAGCCGTATTTGGCATGAGCAGTGACTTTTTAGTTTCTTTCCGAGATGATTTTTCGGATCTGGAGGTTTTTAATCCGTCCTTTGAAAGAAATTTGGAAATTCTTCAAAAAAACTCCTCAAACAAAGTAGATCTTTTCTTTTTACCCGAAAGCAATGCTACTACGAAAACTTATTTCAATCATAAAGGTGACTTTGAAAAATTTCCGATATTACTCTTCCACGAGACCTTTTTGAAAGAACATCCCGAAATTGAAGATGAAATAGTTCTTTCAAAGAAAGAAAAAGCCTTGATTAACAAAAAGCTCCCTGGTTTAGGCCTGGGAGAAGAACAACGAATTCGTCGCCTTCGAGCTATGCAAATTTGCCCAAATGGTATGATATCAACAACCGAGATTGAAAATCCAGACTACCGAGCTTTTAAACTTCTTTATACCTTTGAGAATTCATTTAATCGAGAAACTCGTAGGAATGAGAATTTTTTATTCATTTCCATAAATCCCCTTTTAATAGAAACTAAAATCAATGAACTCTCAATTGAACATGTTCAATCATCTTTCATTTCAAAATTTCCCAAAATTCAACTGAACAGTAATAATAGTAAAATAGAACTTCTAAATTCAAATCTATTTAACAAAAGGGGAAAACACAATTCGCAAAATACTGTTTTGACAACATATAATAAGGTTTTCCTAAAATCGGCTCGTGTAGAAGAAGAAATGGAATTACAGGGTGCCATTTCTGAAAAAGAAGTACAAATTTCCAATCTTATCGATCTTTTTGAAAGAAATCCTGCTTGGATTAAAAATCCCTCCTATCAAAGATTTTTAAAAGCTCATCTATTAGAAAAAAACCTTCTCTTTGAGCAAGTAAGTGCCGAATCAATGCTTGGTCAAAGATTGATCCATTTTTTAAAATCTGATTTCCCTTATATACCTCAAAAAAATAAAGCGGGCATTCTCGAGGAAATTAACAAGCAATTATTTATAACGCAACTAACAGGAACAATAATCAAACATATTAAACAACAAAAAAGTTATTTTTTGCCCTTCGAGAGGTTAAATACCGAAATAATTGCTGAATTTGAAAATGATCTTGTTAAAATTCTCTTTTCTCAAATAGAAAGCCTTCTTTATTTAGAAGCAAAGACAGAAGAGTCGTGGTTAAAAAGCTTTATCAGCTATACAATTCTTTCGAGCAATCCCTTATTCGACAAAAAATCTCTTACCTTTAAAGAAAGTGAAGAGTTATTACTGAGAGCAGGGAGGGCCCAATTTTTCTCTATACAAGCAGTGGAAAACAACGAATCCTATTTGCAATATTTCGATTTCCAAGTCGAACATGAAGCACGCCAAAACATGGTTGGCTTAGGATTATCCATTAAAGAAAGCCTTGGAAAAAAATTTTCCAAGCCTTGTCAAAATTTATTGAGTCTTTATAACTATCCAAATATTGACCCAGACCTTTGGCAGGGTGAATTTCCAAATTATCATGCTAAACATTTTAACTGTAAATATGAAGTGAATCTATTATTGGGTTACTTGCAAATTAACAATGAAAGTATACAATCTATTCGTTACGAGTTTAAAGATGCCTTAAAAAATTTATTTAAGATTGGACATGTCAATTCAACTCCTTTAGGAACAAATGATTTAAGTCTCAATAATCGAGAGCGCAAAATCCAACTTACACCTGATAAAGAAGGCTCCCCGCAATTCTTTATTGAGCAGGGAGGAATTCCTTATATTTACCAGAAGAAACATTTAGGGATTCGCCTTCCAGAATCACTTGCTAGAAATACTCATATTTGGGTAGCACCTCTTCCTCACAATCCGGCCTTATTAATTTTTGATTCTTCAATGGAACACCAAATAGCTGAAGGAATGGATGATGGGACTATTAGAATTGCCTCAGAATTTACATTTAGAGAAGCAGGAGAGCAGAAAGGAGAAAAAATTTCACCTCTATCATTCATTGAAATAGCCCAAACCAATTTAAAGGGAATCGCCTCTTTTCGAAGAGCGCATAGCGAGGTGTGGGGAAAGGAGAATCAGATAGTATCCATTAATTACAGGGATATTACCGATGAAACAGGAGAAACTTTAGCTTTCTCAGCTAATCAAAAAGGTAAATTATGCTGGCATAATGATCCCAACTATTTTATTGCGATAGATCAATCTTTAGATCTTCTACGTGGTTATGAGGATTATCTTCTTTTACAAAATTTTTTAGGTGAACGACTCCTAATACTACCTAGAACCACATGCGAAAAAAAATTAACTTACTCTGCCATTCCCCTATCAAAATCTGGGGAAATGGAACCTTCAGATGCTCTTCAAAACCTTTATGCTAGTGAGATCCTATTTACTAAAGGAGATTATGCGCGTTCAATTCATTATCTTCTTCAAGCCAGGGAACCTCGTCCTTACACAATAGAAGAAAGAACTATTGCAAGACGATTATTAGAAACAGAAGTAGGCGATCCTTGGGCTTGCTTAGTCAGAGTTTATGTTGCTAATCAGATGCTTGATAATATTAGCTTAACACCCCCCTCTCTTAGGGCTATAGAAAAAAAAGAAGCTAGGTTTTGGGATAAGAGTGTTTTTAGAAAGATATCAGAAGATTTCAATAAATTTGTTTCTAACCTCAACGTGCCGGAGAGATACCAGCCTGATCAAATTTTAGGCCGTGATCGTCAATTACGCCTTCTTCAAAAGCTACAAGCTTATCTCAAGATAAGTGAATTAGTTTTTCCTATAAATTTAAATGAATATGCATGGAAATTAACCACGCATCATTATAGCCCAATTATGGGTCGCCCTCTTAAATTGAACCCTGTAATTATAGAAACCGAAACCCAAATTGTAAGAAATTACCTTAACCTATCTCACCACTTCAAGGAAGTACTAAAAAACACTTCATCCGGTGAAGTGGCACACGAGTCTATTCCCTCTTTAAATCTACCTGGTAGAGATTTTGAGAAAAATTTTATTAACTACTATATCCAAGCCAAAAGTAATGATACAAAAATAAGAAATGATTTAAAAGACCGCCTAACTTTCATGCGCTTCGATGAACACAATATGAACAATGAGTTAAAACAAATACTTTTAAAAATTATTGATATCAAAAATTCCCCATTTAACATGCGCAGAATTCCTGATTTACCTGACAAGGAAGATAATTTAGATAATTTGGAAACATTTTTAAAATGGGGATTAGCGCGCATATCTTCTAAAACTTCCCATGATGATTATTTACCTCCTCCTCCTCTAGGTGAAACTGTGGCCTCGACACATGTCTCTAAAAAAATTTTATTTAAGCAAGTCAAATCTCGCCCACCCTTCCTTTCTAATGAAATTAGCCAATATGTCATACCCACCCCTTTAACGAAGTCAACAACATCGATTCAAAAAGAAACTGAAGTGCTTATCCATCGATCTGTGCTACCAAAATATGTCATTGACAAGCTCACTTCTCTAGATAAACTTGTCAGAACAGGAATTTCTGAAAAAGGACCTATTTATATCCTAAAAAATGATGTCGCACCCCAGGTATTGAAAGATAGTTTTAATCAAGAAATTGATAGTAATTTTCCAAAAATTAAAGATCTTAAAATTAGGATTTTGCAGCTTGCCAACAAAAGAAGTGGAAATAGTGACCGCGATCTTGAATTAGACCTGTTGCAAGGCAGCGGCAAGCAAGAGCCGTGGGCAATAGAAAAATGCTTAGCCTCGTTTCTGCGCGATGATTGGGAACTCTACACAACTCAACAGCCTATTTTGTCCGTTATGGAGATCGATGAGCTACATTCCCTTATCGTAGAATTTTTAATCACTAATATCCACACTCAACGTGCAGAAAGAGGACTAAACCTTCTACAAGAACTAGAAGATGTCCGCGGAAATACAACTGCTGAAATAAATTTAAAAGAAGAATTAGGAGCCTTGCTCGTTGCCTCAAATACGTATGATATCAATCATAATCCTTTGCTATTGATTTTCGAGTATGCCAGTGGCTGGACAATTTCACCGGCTCAAGGGGAAATGTTAAAAGCTCTTTTCGATAAAGATAATGATGGAGAATACCAGGATGTGATCCTGCAATTAATTATGGGAGGGGGAAAATCCGCAGTGATCTCCCCTATCCAAGCTAAAATGAAAGCCGATGGAGAGCATCTTTCACTTTGGGTTTGTCCAGATCCCCTTTTCGAAACGCAACGCAACAATTGCTCACAAACATCCAAAAAACAATATGGGCAAATAGCAAAAAGTCTTGAATTCAGTAGAGAAGATAATACGGTTGAATACCTAGAAACACTTCTTTACACCATGAAAGAAGCTATTACTCATCGAGAGTATTTAATGACCAGACCAAAAGACCTTCTCTGCTTAGAGCTGGAACATTGGGAGTCACGTTCACAACTAGAACGCATTAATAAACAAAAAAGAGCTCAAAGAACTTATGAAGTTAAGGGTGGTCCGGCACTTGAAACCAGCTTAGAAGCAGAGTGGTCTAAAAAAGCTACCCTTCTCAAAGAGATTCTCGGCATTCTTGAGAGCAAAGGATGCGCAACATTTGATGAAGCCGACTCCATCTTTCAATGCAAGTATCAAGTTAATTTCACTCTCGGGGCTGCCGAAACTACTCCCAAAGAAACGGGAGAAGTTATCTCTGAAATCTATCATGAACTCTTAATTAATCCTAGCTTACGTTCGATCGTGCGCTTGCATGAGAATAGGCAATCACTAATGACCGAAATGCAATTTGAAGAAGTTAAAGAAGCCCTTTTAGATGCAATGACAAGAAAAATTATAGATACATACCGCCTTCCAATTAACCAAGAAGCATTACGTCAATATTGCCAAGGTAAGAAAACCGAAGAAACGCTAGCTACCTTTAAAAGCTTAGAGCAACTTTATGGATCAGGAAATTTAAAATTACAGGAAGGAATCAGAAAACTAGGTGTCATCAAATTTGAGATAGAATCTCTATTAGCAGAAACATTAAATAAAACCGGAGACACTCATTATGGTCTATCAAAAGACCATCCCGAAATAGGGCTTGCCATACCTTATAGTGCTAATAATACACCTAGCGAGGGTGCGCAGTTTGCAGCGCCCTGTGAAACTATAAATAAAACATTTCAGTTTTTTGCAGCTGGATGGAAAAACCCTCGACAAACAATAGAATTACTTAGTCATTTGCGCCTAAAAATTATGAATTACCGCGAAAGTGGCAATGAACAGGAAGCGATTAATTTAGTCAGCAATTTTAAGGAATCTACAGGCATTGATCTTTATTCTCCAGTGATGTCGGAAAATGAACTGATAGAAATCATCACTGTAAAACTTGATTATCAACTAAAACAAAAAAATCCGGATCGATTTATCACAGAAATGGTCCTTAATTTTGTCTTAGAAGTCCCAATTGGAACGCAACTCAAAACCTATAACAACCAGTTGAATGCCACCACCCAAGATTTAGGATTTATAGTGGGGACAAGCCAAGGATATACAGGCACAACCGGTCCGAAAAATTCTTTTCCTTTACGATTTAGTTGTCTCGCAAATACTGAAACGGATCGAGAAACAACTCGCGCGCTTGTGGAAGAGCACACCCCGGTGATTGAAATTGATCAAAATGATCCTGAAAAATTGTTAGAAATCCTTTTTAGAGAAAAAAAAGATGGAGCTCAATTTAGAGCCTTTATCGATATGGGGGCTTTATTTACAGGCAAAAACAACTTGGAAGTTGCGCAAGGAATGTTGAACTATTTTGCCGACAAAAAAGTAAAAGGAATTGTTTTTTGGGATGATCAAACAAATACTCCTACTTTGCTCCATTATCAAAATAATCATCCAACAAAACTACCTTTAAACGGTACGTCACGTAAAGATTTAAAAAATGTCTGCAAGAGTTTGAATATTAAAATGGAACAATTATTCACCTATTATGACCATAGACATATTGTAGGCGCAGATGTTTATTTCGATTCAAAAGCTAAAGCTTTTGCCACTATGAGCAGTCAAACCTCTAAAGATAAAATGTATCAAGGGGCAATGAGAATGCGTAAACTTATAAAAAGAGAGCATCACATTGAAATCCTTATTCAAAAGAATGAAAAAGAAAAAATGGCATTAACAATGAGGCGCGATTCTCGCGATCCTCTATCTATAAAAGATTGCATTGTACATGCTGAGCTGGTTCAATCTTTGCAGGAATTACAGGATAATGGAGATGCCAC